>CBFCXR010000008.1:0-32139 GCA_965602045.1 uncultured Bacteroidales bacterium
GATTCTTAAACCTATTGAAATTGCAAAACTTACTAAAATGATTAATTTCTATCTTGCCGAATAACTCCTGACGACATCCAACTCATCCTCTCTTTTTATAATCCCTGATATTTAAATACATTGAAATTACCAGGGCAGCTAAAAAGGATAGCAAAGTCAATATCTCAATAAAATCCGGATTAAAATCACAGCCCGTTAATCTGTCAGCCAGATATTTTATATAGGAATCAGGCAAATTGTTGTGGCCCAGGTTTTCCAATACTTTAAAATGCCAGTCAGTTAACGGACAATAGCCCAATCCATAAAAAATACCTAAAATAAACCATGAGGCTCCTGTTAGAAGAAGAGTAATTAAATTCAGTTTTCTGGTTTTATTATAAAGCCAGCCAAATAGATTAAAAAAAATTAATCCGCTATGGAATGTAATAAAGAATAAATCAAGTAATTTTATCATATTAATACATTTGTTCATATACAATCCTTAAATATCAAAATTAAAGAAAATACCTTGTTATGATACGTAAAAAAATTTGGATATTTGGCAGAGTACAAGGTGTTGGTTTTCGATATAGAGCACGGGATATTGCTGCCAGTTATGGAATTAGGGGCTATGTGAAAAATATGCCGGACGGCAGTGTCTATATAGAATCCGAAGGAACAGAAAGAAATGTCCTGGAATTCATTAACTGGTGCAGAAAAGGACCTGACTTTGCATTTGTTGATCATATTAATATAGAAGATGATAAACCTGAATATTATAAAACCTTTGAAATAAAATTCTAACTTAAAAATACAGGGATAGTCATTTCTTGCCTTTAATAAATAAAGATTGGATTCCGCAAATCAACATCCAGCTTGTTAATACTAATATTAACATAGCTATTACAAACAGCAGAATATTTCGATTCTTGAAGTCAATAATATTTTTAACCATTGCCCATATTGTTACAGTAAGAACAAATAGCATAGGTAAGAAAGCAAGCAAATAGTTTTTTCTCTTGTGGTACAAATAGATACTAATTATTCCTAATCCCAATGCAGCAAGTAACTGGTTCAATGCGCCAAATATTCGCCAAAGCTCCAATGCACGCTTAGCTTGTAATTCATGAAATGTTAATAGAGAAGCAAGTATCACTACGATAACAGTAGCAAAATATCTGTTATTAAAAGGTTTAATAACTGTTCCGTTTTTCAATTTGAATATCTCCTGTAATGAGAGTCTTTGTATTCGGGCGGCGGAATCCAGAGTAGTATTTGCAAAACTGACGATAAACACTGCAAGTAATGAAATAGCGATTTTTGAGGGTATCCAAAGCCTGGATAATAAATTTGAAGCCCCGATAATAAAAGCTTCCAGCTTAGGACTTATATCCATGCCGGTAGCAAATCTTTTCCATGATGAATATTGTTCATTAAATGCATCACCAAGTCCACCGACAATAGAAATTATCACAACGATTGCAAGAAATCCTTCAAGTATCATTCCTCCATAACCTATTGATAATGTATCACTTTCTTTTTCAATCTGTTTTACTGTGGTTCCTGATGATGCTAATGAATGAAAACCTGAAATAGCCCCGCACGCAATAGTAATAAACAACAACGGCATCAGGCCGGGAATATCTGTTCCCGGTTTGAAAGCTGCCGGATTAAAAGTAGGTGCTGTTATTGTGGGATGTGCAATAACAATGCCTAATACCAGCAAAATCATAGCTATTAACAACTGATGAGAGTTTATATAGTCTCGTGGCTGCAACAATTTTTGAACCGGAACTGTTGAAGCAAAGAACACATAGATAAATAATATTAAGCTCCAGCAAATCTTTTTAGATCCCATTAATGGAAATATCTCTATTGGAAGTACAGAACCTATAATAATAGATATGTACATCAACACAACTGCAACAATGGAATAAAGCAATACATTTTTACCATTTTTAATTTGCATGCCAAGCCATACTGCAATTGGAATCTGTAACCATACCGGAAAAACTGCTTCAGGATATTCAACTAATAAAGTTGAAACAATTATTGCAAAAACAGATAATACAATACATAATAGAAATTGTATTAAGAATTGAAATGCATAGCGGGTAGATTGATTAACAATATCTCCTGTTAAATCTCCTATAGTCTTACCCTTATTTCGTGCAGACATTATTAATGTTGAGAAATCATGAACAGCACCCATAAAAATAGAGCCGAAAAATACCCATAATAACGCCGGCAACCATCCCCAAATAATCCCAATTGCCGGTCCAACTATAGGTCCTATGCCAGCAATTGTTGTGAAATGATGGCCAAATACTAAACTTTTTCTGGTAGGTACAAAATCAATCCCATCCCTGAATTCATGAGCAGGCATTTTGTTTTTATCTGAAATATCAAATATTTTATTCGCCAGGTATCTGCCGTATAACCTATAAGCTATTAAATAACCTGTAAATGATATTATTATAATTAAAAGCGTATTCATAATTAAATATTTTATATTATATAAGTATAGTTAAAATTATAACTACCAGACTATTACATCCTAAATAAATCATTTGATTTATCATAAATTATGAATTTATTACTAAAATTACTACCTTTATTATTATCAATGTTTTAAATAAGTAAGTAAATAAGGGAAATCAAAATTATTACTAATATATATTCAAAATATTATTACTCTGATATTTCTTCTCATGTTATTAGTAAAAAACTAACAATAAAAGTATATTAAAAAACTAATATTGAATTGTGTTATATAACGTATATTTACATAGTTGAAATTAAAATATTGATAATTAATAACATAAAAAATAACTTTATTTGAAATAGTATTAATGACTCAGTACTAATAACTATTAATATTTTCAGATATGGAAAATATAGAAAGATCCATACTTGTTCCTTATGATTTTACAGCACTTTCAGATAATGCCATTCAGCATGGTATTCAATTTGCTAAAATACTGAATATTGATCTTGTTTTACTTCATATTATCAGAAACCTTAAGGATGAAATTGAAGCGTCTGAAAAATTAACCAGGGTAGCTGAGGAAACACACAAAAAATTTAATTTCAGACCCAAAATTATGGTCAGGCCTGGTATAGTATCAACTGCAATAAATCAAATAGCCAACAACCTGAATTCAGTATTGGTAATAATGAAAACCAGCGGACCAAAAGGTATTCAAAAGTATACCGGAAGCAGGGCAATTAAAGTAATGTACGGATCAAAAATACCTTTTATTGTCGTTCAGGGCCCTCCGGTGGGTACAACCATAAAAAGAGTAATTTTCCCTATTGATTTCAGATACGAAAACAAAGAGAAATTAAAATGGATTAATTTTCTTGCAAGCATTTACAAGCCAAGTGTATATCTTTTCCGCCCCAATACTTCCGATTACAGGATCAGGAATAATTTAAAATTTGCAACTCGTTTTCTTGAAGGCCGGAATATTGAGTTTGAACTTGTCCATTCCAGGGGAAAGAAAGCCTATGTGGATGAAGCGCTGGAGTTTTCAAATTTTCTGCAGGCAGACCTGATCATTATCATGTTGAGCCGTTCTATAACAACATTAAATATACTATTGGGACTAAAAGACCAGAAATACATATCTAATGAATATAAAATTCCTGTCATGTGCCTGAATGCCAGAACTGATTTAAGAAAATTCGGAGGATTCAGATAATATTAAATTTTAATCAGGTCAGACCTTCTGATCCAACCCTTATTTCCATTACCTATTTTTATCTGATTCCAATCACTGATACTATCTTCAATATTAACAATTGTTCCTTCATGTATAATAAATAAATCATTGCCCGATTCATTAGGGGAACTCTTAACAGTTAGTGTTGGTGTTATTATTACCGCGCTGTTATTTAATGTTAAAAATTGTTTTCGCTTTAGTGAAAGATAAAAAGATGACAGAGAAATAAAAAATAAAAGCAAGCCTAACCAGAAGGATACTTTTTTTAAGCCAAGCCTGTAAAAGAATAAATAACCCATAAAAAACAACAGAAAAATAATGAATGCGGATATGCTGCATATTGCCCAAATATCAGAGCTGGTAATACTGGAAAAATTTCTTAGCCATCGGTTTAAAAAAAACTCCGGTATTACATCAATTTTATCAACAACATATGCATTTGCCAGTGCAAGATTATGCTCAATATCATCATCAAAGGGATCAAGTAATTTTGCTCTTTCAAAATTTAATATCGCATAAGGAATATTATTTGATTTATAATAAGCATTACCAAGATTAAAAAATAATTCAGAGGCTTGATAGCCCGAATCAACAATCTGCTCATAGGCATTAATTGCCAAATTATAAATGCCCTTCGCATACAGATTATTTCCGGTTTTTATTAATGAATCAGGCTGAAAAGCAAATAAATTTGAAAAGAAAAGATTTAGTATAATAATATTGCAGAGTAGTTTCATTATCTTAATTTTTGCTGTAGTTTGATTATAGTTTTTATTGCATCATTATACAACTTTTGCATTTCAGATGATTCATCACCTGGAGAATATCTGGCATATTCACAACTATCAATTATATCGTAAAACTTATTCATTAAATTATCATTAATTTTATTTCTTATAAGAGCCTCCCTTGAAGTATCTTTTGATAAATCAGCAATCGGAATATTTAGTTTATCACTCAAATAACCCCACATTGCTTTTAATACTTCATCATAAAACGTCTTCCGGTTATTTTGTCTCATAAAACCTGATGCTTTTTTTAAACGCTTACGGGCAAATTTATTTGCTCTTCTGTTTTTCACCAGTTTAATATTAGCATTGCGTTTAATCCTTTTTCTTCTGAATAAAATTATCAGAAGAAACAACATTAATGAAATTAAATACATTGCATAAAATCTGGTTGACCCAAAAATAAATTTGTTTTTAGGAGTAAAATTAAAGGGCTTATTTTTAATAAAAATTATATCACTGCTCAATAATTTCACATCTTCTTTTGAAAGACCTGAGATAACAACTGTCGTTGTATCTTCTTCTCCTTTCGCAACAGAAATATTGAATTCCTGTGACTTTAATATTTTATATGATCTTGTGGACGGATTAAAATAAGTAAACTCAATCGGGCCAATCTTAAAATCACCAGCGTATCGGGGTATAATAGTGTATTCAAACGACTGACTACCCTCCAAAACATTATCCTGTTTGGTTTTGACAATTGGTTTAAATGTCTCGAGGGCCGGGGGGAACTCAAATTCCATTTCATCTATAAGTTTAATATTTCCTTTACCGGAAATGTTTACTTTAAGAGTTACAGCATCATTAGTTTTTACCTGGGTTTTATTTATTGAGGCTGACATTCTAAAATTGCCAACAGCACCTGTAAATGAAGAAGGCATACTTGCAGGTAATGACTTGATATTAAGTTTCACTGCCTTACTTTTTAATTTTACCGGCACATTTTGAACAGTAGGTCCAAAAAAATCATCAAAAATACTTCTGGATTTTCTTTTTACTTGTTTCTGATAAGCTACATCTATATCAAAAGGCTGGATAATAATTTCACCGGATTTCTGAGGATACAGTACAATTTTCCTTAAAATCCCTGTACCATATATTTCTCCATTTACATTTTCTCTTTCCAATGCCCTTAAGGGAGGTATCTCAAATGGCTGCTGGTAGAAACCTGTAAATTCAGGAGCTTTGAAATTCGGATCAATCTGAGTTATATTTATTTTAGAATATATTTTTATCCATGCTATTATTTGTTCTCCTATATATGCATTTTTTTTATCCACCAGCAACCGAATAAACAAGTCTTCACCTGCATGAGTATCAACATTGCTACTTGATTTTGCAGCAGGTGAAGCAGTAGAAGGAGTTGTTTGTGAGGTCGAAGATTTACCTTTAATCACTTCTATTTTTACGGCATTTGACTTATAAGTATCCTTTTTAATTTTTGCAGTTGCCGGTGCAATAGTATATATACCATCCTTAAGAGCACTTAAATAATATGTATATGTGTATTTAGACGACCTGGTTGTTTTACCATTTATTATTTGAATGCTCGAGCTGGAGCTTATACTGGGCCCTCCCAACAGTTGAAAATCATTTAATTCGGGTATTTGTAATTCGGAAACATCCTTATTTATCTCATAAACCAACTGAAACTGCTCCCCTACTCTCAGAACTTTTGGCACAGCCGTAGCGGTAAATTTTATATCCTGAGCTTCATTAGTTAATAAAGCAAAGATATTCACAAATAATATAATAATAATTCTATTCACCGTCGTTACCTGTATTCTTTAAATATAAAACTTTATTTGTTACCAGTTCTTATCTACCGGGATTTTAGTAACTTGTTTTTGTATTTTTTTCATAACATCTTCTTCTTCGCGTTCCAAAGCATCTAACAGTCTTTCTGCATCTTCTTTTGAAATCTCATCTTTTTTCTGAGGTTGCTGTTGTGACTGTTGTTCCTGTTCCTTCTTCTTCTGCTGCTGCTGTTGCTGCTGCTGATCATCCTGTTTGTTCTGTTGCTGCTGATTTTGTTGTTGTTGCTGCATCGCCAGCATATTTTGCGCAAGCTGTAAATTATGCTTGGCATCCATATCATCCGGAAAATTTCTTAATGAGTTTTTATAAGCTTCAATGCTGTGCTGAAAATTATTTTCTTTAAACAATGAATTACCCAGGTTGTAATAATATTTAGCCAGTTCTTTCTTATCTTTCTCTTCCCCTGTTAAATCCATATATTTTGTTCCTGAAGCTTCGTATTTTTCTTGTTTATAGAGAGTATTAGCCAGATTATACTCAGCCTTTTTCGAATCAGGAGCCTTCTCCAGTGCTTTGCGATATTGCAATTCTGCTTCATTATAATCTTCATCTGCATAGCTATTATTTCCTTTCCGTATATATTTTCTTTCATTTTGAGAAAATGCCGGTAAGGAAATAAGAGTTATCAATAATATAGTTACAAATCTCATAATTCTTTATCTTAAACTTTAAAAATTTTAAAATACTTCTGCCATTTATTCTTTTTCTCAAGAACCAAAATATCTAAAATTATAAGTCCAAGAGCAATCCAGGTTATTGCCGGAAATTGTTCTTCATATTCAGAATATACTTTAGTATCGATTTCAATTTCATTAAGTTTGCTTAAATCATTAAATAATTTATTAAGTCCAACATTTGTCATTGTAGCATAATAAAATTTACCCCCTCCGGCTAAAGCAATCTGACTAAGCATTTTGGGATTCATCTTACTCGTTACAACATTTCCCTGTTGGTCTTTTAGAAATCCTTTCTGGTAATATCCGCTTCTAATAGGAATAGGAGCTCCATCACGTGAACCCATAGCAATGGTATAAACTTTTATTCCCTTCTCTTTTGCCTGTTCGGCAGCTTTAATTGCATCTCCTTCATGATTTTCTCCGTCCGAAATTATTATAATTGCTTTACTAGCCTCAACATCTTGTGTAAAAGAATTATTTGCCAGTCTGATTGCCTTACCAATTGCGGTACCCTGACGAGAAACAACATCCGTATTAATATTACTTAAAAACATTCTTACAGATACATAGTCTGTTGTTATTGGTACCTGAGTATATGCATCACCTGCAAAAACAATGAGACCTATCCTGTCATTTTCTAACTGATCAAGTAACCTTAATATCGCCTGCTTTGCCCTCTCCAGTCTATTTGGATGTATATCCTCAGCCAGCATACTGTTTGAGATATCCAGTGCAATAATTAATTCAATTCCTTTTCTTTTAGCCTCTATAAGCTTAGAACCAAATTGAGGTCTGGCCATCGCAAAAATCAAAATCGTCAAGGCAAAAATCAGTATTGTGAATTTTATATGTGGTCTTAAATGAGATACATTAGGCATTAACTGGGATATCACATTTAGGTTTCCAAATTTCTTAATAGACTTCTTTTTCAGGTAAGCAGTAATAATATATATAACAATAAGTACCGGGATACCCGCAAAAAAATATAAAAACTCCTTATTAGCAAACCTGAACATATTTTGTTTCTTTAAAATTATATTTATGTTATCCTCATAAGTCTTCAAAAATACCGGATCATTTCAGCCGGTTATTTTAGTCAATGTACATAATCATGGTATACTTTTAAAAACAGTGTTTTTTAATATTATCTCAAGTAATAAAAGCATTGTTGCAGCAATTGCAAAGCCTAAATATTTTTCATGCTTCTTGCTGTATTCTTTAACATCAATCTTTGATTTCTCAAGTTTATCAATTTCTGCGTATATTTCCCTGAGTTTCTGATTATTGGTTGCCCGGAAATATTTTCCGTTAGTAATATCAGCAATTTCCTGTAGTGTTGCTTCATCAATTTCAACCGGCATATCCTGATAGAAAATATTTCCTGTAAAAGGATGCTGCACCGGATAAGGTGCAGTTCCCATACTCCCAACACCAATAGTATATGTCCTGATACCAAAAGTTTTAGCAATTTCAGCTGCAGTTAAGGGATCAATGGAACCCCTGTTATTAACACCGTCAGTTAGAAGTATTATAACTTTACTTATAGCATCACTGTCCTTTAATCTTTTAACAGCATTGCCAAGACCAACTCCAATAGCTGTTCCATCCTCAATCATCCCGCTTTTAATATCATTAAACAGATTTATTAAAACTTTATGATCAGTGGTTAATGGACATTGAGTGAAGCTTTCACCACTAAACACAATCAATCCTATCCGGTCATTCCTCCTGCCTGAAATAAACTCAATAGCAACATCTTTTGAAGCCTCCAGACGGTCAGGCTTAAAGTCGCGTGCAAGCATGCTACCTGAGATATCAATTGCGATAATAATGTCTATTCCCTTAGTAATACTTTTTTCCCAGCTTCTGGTTGATTGAGGCCTGGCAAGTACTATTATAAGCATTACCACAGTACACATTCTTAGTATAAATAATAAGTGCCTTAAATAGTTCCTAAATGTTTTCCTGGCTCCTGCCAGTTGTTGTATAGTTGATACCTGAATTGTGGCATTAAGTTTTTTTTCTTTCCATAAATACCATACAATCACAGGTACTAAAATCAATAACAAATAAAAATACTCCGGATGCACAAATTCATACTGTCTCATAGCTTAAGCAGATATTTCTTTTTGTTTGTCAATACTAACTTTATCACTTACAACATCTTCTTCAACTGGCTGATATTTTGTGTCCATAACAAATAAATATGCATTTTCCATGTGAGTAATGTTTTCATCAGGCAAAGGCTGGCCTTTGGCAAATTTCACAAGATCCGCCAGGTTCAGTAATTGTTCTAATATCTCGTAATTTATATTTTTAATGTCCCTTCCCTGAAATTCTTCTAATATTTCATTTGTTGTCTCTTCCATTGCCTTAATACTATATCTTCTCTCAATGTATGTTCTAATAATTCTAGTTAACCTTGTATAATATAATTTTATTTTATTCTGCTGCCACAGCTTTTCAGCCTTAAGTTTATCCAACGCCCTAATAGCAATAATATGAGCTGGCTCAGGAGGTTTAGACCTTTTTAATATCGGTTCATCCTTTTTTTTCTTTTTTAGATAATAAATAATGAACCATATAAGTAGCGTAACAAAGATTAGCATTATTATAAAAGGATACACCTCACCAAAGCTGTACGGTGCCCTGTACAATCCTTTTATATCACGAATGGTCCCGGTGGTGTCAATTTTAACAGGAATAACTTCAAGATAATTTGCTGATGAACTTATTGTATCAATAAATCCGTCTGATATATATACAAAATCAAAGTTTGGAATATATAATAATCCACTATCAAAGGAAGTAATTGTAAAGTATTGATATAGAGATATTTTATCATCCCCTATCAGTTCAGAATCAATTTCCGACTTACTTATTATTTCAATTTCATCAGTCAGAAAGTTTTCAAACTCCGGAAACCTGATAACAGAATTAACCGGTTTAGTTACTCCGATTGACATATTTAACTGATCCCCAATCATAATACGGTTTGTATCAAGCTGAGTATCAATTGTTACTAACTGGGACATAGAATTTTGTGAAATCAACAATGCTGTTAATAATATATATATAATTCTTATTTCCTTTATTTTCTTTTTATCCATACTATTTATAACTGCAAACTCTTAAATTCTTAAGAAAATTAGTAAATCCGGTTATTGGGCTCTTTTTCTAAAAAGATTCATTAATGGTTTAACATAATCTTCAGTAGTAGATATAGATATATAATCCACACCTATTTTTGATAATATATCTTTAAAATCTTCATTATGTTTTCTCCATGAATTATTGTATGTGTCACGTATATAATTACTGGAAGTGTCAACCCAAATATCTTCACCGCTTTCTGCATCCAGAAGTTTTAATAATCCAATTGAAGGTAGTTGGGTTTCTCTAACATCAAATATTTTAAGTCCGACAATATCATGTTTTTTATTAGCAATTTTCAATGCATCATCAAAGTCATCATCAATAAAATCAGAAATTAAAAAAGCAGTGCTGCGTTTCTTAATTGCATTTGTTAAGTACCTGAGAGCTTCGGTTATTTTAGTTCCTCTGTTTTCAGGTTCAAAATTTATTAATTCTCTAATAATTCTTAATATATGCTGTCTGCCTTTCTTAGGTGGAATGAATTTCTCAATTTTATCACTAAACATAATAACCCCGACTTTATCATTGTTTTGAATAGCAGAAAATGACAGTACTGCAGCAATTTCTGTGATAACATTCTTTTTTAATTTTGATTGTGTGCCAAAATCCCTTGAGCCGCTAACATCAATAATAAGCATTACCGTCAACTCTCTCTCCTCTTCATAGATCTTTATAAATGGATGATTAAACCTGGCAGTTACGTTCCAATCAATATTCCTGATATCATCACCATACTGATATTCCCTTACTTCACTAAAAGCCATTCCCCTTCCCTTAAATGCAGAATGATATTCACCAGCAAATATATGTTGTGATAATCCTCTTGTTTTAATCTCTATTTTTCTAACCCGTTTTAGTAATTCAGCTGCTTCCACAACATTAATTTTTAAATATTATAAAGTTATTTTTTCTTTATACTAACAGTAAAAAACCACTCTCCCTTATCCATGTTTACAATATAGCTTTCTCCCTTTTCATTAAAAATCCAGTTATACTTATCTTTCTTTGTATATTTTTTATTAAGCGTATCCAGAACAGTGTTAAAATTGGCATAATCGCACATTAGCCTGACATAAGTGCAATAATCTTCATCCGACAGGAAACAAAGCATCGTCTGCTCATTTGTTTTATCTTCAAACTTTAGATACCTGTATTTGCTATTAACAGCATCTGTATTTAACTTAAAATTCCTTTGTGAAGTTTTCATTACCTGCACAATTTCATCCTTATGAAGGCCAATATAGTTTTGGGCATAGACATTAAGTAATGTAATAAAGCCTATTAACAATATTGCGATAATTCTTTTCATCTGTTTATAGTTTAGTTTTTTAAGGTCAGATGGCACAGTAACACTAAGGTACTTCAATATTGTTTAGAATATCAGTAATAATATCTTCACTGGTAATATTCTCAGCCTCGGCTTCATAAGTTAATCCTATCCGGTGTCTTAGCACATCATAGCATACTGCCCTAACATCTTCAGGTATAACGTAACCTCTTCTCTTAATAAAAGCAAAAGCCTTTGATGAAGCTGCCAGATAAATACTGGCTCGTGGTGAACCACCATAATTTATCATATTTGTATATTGCCCCAGGTTAAATTCGCCGGGATTTCGTGTAGCAAATACTATGTCCAGGATATACTGTTCAATTTTTTCATCCATATATACTTCTTTTACTACTTCTCTCGCTCTTATAATATCCTCCGGTTTTAATACAACACTCGCAACAGGAAATATTTTTGCTAAATTCTCTCTCATTATAAGTCTTTCATCATCCTGGTTAGGATAGTCAATCACAACCTTCAGCATAAACCTGTCAACCTGGGCTTCCGGCAATGGATAGGTACCTTCCTGCTCAATCGGATTCTGAGTAGCAAGTACAAGAAATGGTTTAGGAAGATCATATGACTCATGTCCTATTGTTACCTGCTTCTCTTGCATAGCCTCTAACAGGGCACTTTGAACCTTTGCAGGGGACCTGTTAATTTCATCAGCAAGAATAAAATTGGCAAATACCGGCCCCTTTTTTACCAGGAAGTCTTCTTTTTTCTGACTGTATATCATTGTACCAATTAAATCCGCCGGTAATAAATCAGGAGTGAACTGTATTCTGCTAAACTTAGCATCAATAGTTCTTGCCAGAGTATTAATCGCTAAAGTTTTAGCTAATCCCGGTACACCCTCAAGCAGAATATGACCATCTGAAAGCAGTCCTATTAACAAACTGTCAATTAAATGTTTCTGGCCAATTATTACTTTTCTTATTTCTATATTTAAAATATCAACAAATGAACTTTCCTGTTGTATTTTTTCATTTAATTCTTTAATGTTTATAGCTATTTCACCCATACTTTTTTAACTTTAAAATCATTAATTATTATGTAAAAAAACGCCTCGAAATTAGCAAATTTTATTCCATTTGATATGTTAATTTATGTAAAATATGTGTATTATTTTGTTTTTCAATACATTAACTACTGTTAAAAAATGTTAATTATTAATTAAACTGAAATTTTTTACACAAGATTAAAAATTTTATTACAAGTTTGCACTTTTGACAAGATTACTGTCATATTTTCAGTTATTATTTGCATTTTGGCATCCGTATGAAACAAAGATATTTTATTCAGATATCATATAAAGGTACCGATTATCACGGCTGGCAGGTTCAGCCGAATGCAATTACTGTACAAAGTATTATAGATAAATCCTTATCTACTGTTATTAGAGAACAAATAGAAACAACCGGAGCCGGCAGGACAGATACCGGGGTTCACGCAAAATTTTTTATTGCCCACTTTGATAGTCTAAATCAACATTTAAATGAAGATTCCAATATTATTTACAGCTTAAACGGTATTTTACCAAAAGATATTTCAATTCACAGAATATATAAGGTAGCCCCGGATACACATGCAAGGTTCAGTGCCATTTCAAGAACATATGAATATCATATATCAAGAATAAAAAATCCTTTTGAAAATGAATACAGCTGGTATGTATATGGCCCATTGAATATTAAGGTAATGAATGAGGCTTCAGAACTGCTTAAAAAGTTTAATGATTACACAAGTTTCAGTAAAACTCATACGGATGTTAAAACAAATTTGTGTAAAATATGTTATTCTAAATGGGAGGAACACGGGGATAAATTAATTTTTAGTATACAGGCAGACCGATTTTTAAGAAATATGGTAAGAGCAATTGTCGGAACAATGATTGATATTGGGCTGGAGAAAATTCAAATACCTGACCTGATAAATATATTTAAAATAAAAAAAAAAGAAAATGCAAGTCGCTCAGCGCCTGCATGCGGACTGTTTTTAACAAAAATTGAATACCCTGTTAATATTAATTAATATGAGTTGTTGAAAATATTATCTAAAATAACTTTCTTTACTTTGTAGAATTATTATTAACTTAATGTTTTAAAACATTTCTTTCATTATAACGTAGAACATTGCGAAATTCAATTTTATTTCTTATGAAAAGACTATCATTTTTATTATTAGTTATATTTCTAACTAATTCAAATTTAATATTTGCTCAAACCGGCATACCGAAGGCGCAGGCTATGTTTATTTATAATTTCTCAAGATTAATTGAATGGCCTCCGGCTTACAAGACAGGTTCATTTGTTATTGGTGTATTTGGCACTTCTAATGTTGCAAATGAATTAGATAGTTATACTTTAGGAAAAAAGGTCGGAGCACAAAACATTTCCATTCAACGTCTGAAAACAGTTGATGAAATTTCAAAATGCCATATTCTATTCGTACCATTTGGCCGCACAAAACAATTAACTGATATATTGGGAAAAATAAGCAGTCTAAGTACTTTAATAATTACTGAAAAAAAAGGTGCTATTGATTCAGGATCTGCAATTAATTTTATTATTGTTGGTGACAAATTAAAATTTGAGTTTAAATCAATAAATGCTTCTAAATATGGAATAAAAGTCAGTTCAAGACTTCAGGAAATGGCTTTTAAAAGTTATTGATTTTTTTTAACTGTTCCATATTTCCCATGCCTTCTCAGCCTGAAGATGAAGCATTAATAATCCGTTTTTTATAAAAGCCCCTCTTTTTGCTCCTTTCTCTAAAAATTTACTCATTTCAGGATTATATACCAGATCATATAGTAAATGGTCAGTAGTTATACTTTCATATGGAATATCCGGAGATTTGTTAACTTCAGGATACATACCCAAAGGTGTGGTATTTATAATGATTTTGCAGTTATCCATGAGATCGCTATCCAGGTCTTTATATGAAATATGATTTTCCATTCTGGGATTCCGCGAAACATAAATATATTGAATACCCAGCATATTCAACACATATGCAATAGCTTTTGAAGCACCTCCGGTACCCAAAATTAAAGCCTTTTTATGAACCTTTTTTATATGAGGAACGAGGGAAGAATGAAAACCATATGCATCCGTATTATAGCCCACTAATTTATAACCAGACTGCAATCTATCAATTTTTATTGTATTCACTGCTCCTATTTCTTTTGCAGTATTATCAATTGCATCAAGATATTGAATTACCTTTTCTTTATACGGGATTGTTACATTCAATCCTACCAAATCTTTATTCTCAGATATTAAAGCAGTTAATTTATCAACAGACTCAATAGGATAATTCATATACTGACAATTTTCAATATTTTCACTTTCAAACTTTTCAGTGAAGTATATCTTTGAGAATGAATGTTCCAAAGGATATCCAATCAAACCAAACCTTCTCATTTCTTAATTTGTTGATTTATTTTTACTTAAAGCCGATTTCTCAAGAATCCAGATTGAAAATATTCCTGCTACCATTAATAGTATTGACACAAATATAACATAGTTAAATTCTTTTGGAAATATATGTTTATCATAGAAGACTTTTAAATCACACACTATTTGATTATCAAAGATAATAGCTCCAAAATTATTTATGTTCAGTTCTTCACCGGTAAGAACGTCAACTACTGTTTTCCATGGCCAGATAATCCCTAAAGAGCCTAAGATAAAGCCTGTTAGAATACTTGTCGTTTCATTCCTGTATTTCTTATAAATCCAGGACAGGAAATGCGAGAATGCAATAAGTCCAATGACAGCGCCTAATGCAACAGGTAACAAAATACCCATGTTCAATTCACTTACCGCATTTATCATAACGAGTTGATAATTACCCAAAAGTATTAACACAAAAGAACCTGACAAACCTGGTATAATCATACTGCATACAGCCACTATTCCGCATATTATTAAGTAATACAGATTATCGTTTTCCGATGCCGGCTGTAAAACTGAAATAAAAATCGCAACACCTGCACCAATAATAAAAGTAATTACAACTCCCGGTGTCCATTTATCTATGGTTTTGCCAACAAAATAAACCGAACCAAGAATAAGGCCAAAAAAATATGACCAAACAAATACAGGATAAGTACAAAATAATTCTTTTAATAACAAGGCCAGTGAAAATATGCTGACTCCTATTCCCAGGAAAACCACAAAAAGGAAATCAAGGTTCACATGTCCGGAGAAACTTTTAAATTTTCCAGTAAAGAATAATTTTATTGCAATAAAATCGAATGACTTTATTGAATCAATCAGTTTCTCAAAAATTCCTGTAATAAGTGCAACAGTTCCGCCTGACACGCCAGGTATAACATTTGCAGCACCCATACCCACACCCTTAAAAAATAAACTTATATACTTCTTCATTTTTTATAATATTACTTCTGCTATTTCCTGATCAGAATAAATTCCTTAATATAATCAATTATATATAAATATTTTCTTATAAATGATTTCCTTATCTTTTTTGAATCTTAAGATATAAGTACCGGTTACTATGTCAAAACCCGTTAGTATGTGAAAATTGTAGTTATCTTGTGGTTTTTAATTCATCAGGCAGGAAATCAAAAAAAGTATCACCTCTAAGGCCTAATCTTAAAGTTTCAAGAGGTATCACTTCATTATATGCTATATTACCAAGATTAACGTTACAGCCGAATAGTTTAATGAACCATACTTGTTGTCCTTTAATAGGAGCTTCCCATAGTATGCTATCCGGATCAATGTGTTTTGAGATATTTTCTATCAGATTTTTATCAGCTGATCCGTCACTATGATATATTCCTGTAGTCCCGCTTTCCCTTGCTTCTGCAATTACTTTCCATGAACCTGCGTCAAGCTCCGACTTCATCATGCTTATCCATTGATCCTCAGGAATAACAACTCCTTTTTGTTTTGAACCTACTTCAGAAAGTACTGTAACCTGCTTTGATAGTTTTTGAATATATTCAAGTTTCTTATCATGTGGCATATACATTGAACCATCTGACACTTCAGCATATTCTAATTTGCAATCACTAATAAACTTAAGATATTCATCAAACATATTTCTAATAGTAAATGCTTCAAACAATGTGCCTCCCAGGTAGGTTCTGATATTTGCCTTTTTATAGAGCTCAATTTTTTCCTTTAATTTATTGGTTATTACTGATGTACCAAAGCCAAGCTTAACCAAATCTGAAAATTCACTACTTGATTCAATAAAATTTCTAACTTCCTGAACGCTAAGGCCTTTATCCATAACCATTGTTAATCCTGTTTCGCGAGGTTTTTTTGACCTTTCTGGCATGTGTGGTAGTGATATGTTCATCTGCTGGTTTACTTTTGATTCTGATATTTTACAATAAGCCGGGTAATGTTTTTGTTTTTCTTTGTTTTGGGAAAATGATCCAGAACTTCATTATGTTCCCTGAAATTTAAGGATAAGCCTTTTTCAAAGTATTTATAAGCCAGAGAGGGTTGCTCATTATAAATATGGTAAGCTGCTAACTGATAATTTATAGTGGAAATATTTTCATTATACTGACAGGCTTCTTTTAATATATTTATGGCGTCACCAATTTTATTTTTTTTATAATATACTTTTGCATAGGCAAGCCAGCATTTATAGTTTGTAGGATCAAGTTCCAGAGTTTTAGAATATGCTTTAGCTGATCCGTTAAGCATCTTCATCTTTGAATATACTTCACCAAGCACAAACCAATACTCAGGACTATTAGGTTCAATTTTTATTGCCTTTTTCAGATTATTTATTGTTTGATGATATTTCTTTAAACTATAAAAAACCATTCCAATTCCAAACCAGGCATCAGGATTGGTTGTGTCTATCTTTATTGCCTTATTATAATTTTTTAATGCAAGTTTATAACTTTCAAGTTTCTTATAACATTCGCCCAGAAAACAATAAGCCTGTGCGTTTTCAGTATCAACTTCCAATAGATCATTGTAGACGTTTATTGCCTTATAAAAATTATTATTACTAATATGTGTGTCAGCTTTACTAAAATATACTGAAATATTTTCAGGGCTAATTGCAATTGAATAATCATATGCTTCTAATGCATTATCATATTCATTAATTGAGGAATACAATAATCCCAAATTAAACCAGATATTCTCAGCAAAAGGATCAATGTCAAGGAATTTTTTATAGTAGAAAACGCTTTTTTCTATTTCGTCTATTCGTTCGTAACATAAAGCCAGATCATATATTACCAGTAAGTTTGATTCATTTATTTCATATGCAAGTATTAAATATTTAATAGCTTCATGTATCTTATCTATTTGAATAAATGACAAAGCTATATCGTAGATTACATCATCCTTGTCTTCTTTTGATAATTTTATTGCCTGGCTAAATTCCTTATTGGCGTCTTTCTGTTTACCCAGAGAATTTAAAGCTTTTCCTTTTAATAAGTGAACCTCGAAGTTATAAAACTCAGCCTTCTCAATATCACTTATATATCTCAGTGCTTTTAACGATTTTCCACTTTCAATAAGTACATGTGCGAATTTTAATCTAAGCGAAGCTGAATTAGGATGTTGAACCAAGCCAATTTCAATTGATTCTATTGCTGACTTGTAATCATTTTGGGTAATATAATAATCAACAATATTTTCAAATTCATGAATATCAAAATAGCAAGACTTTTTTTTACTTAACATGTCTTTATACCGATTAATTATATCGGCGTATTCGTCCTCCTCAAAAAAATTGTGCCAGTTCTGATTCATTCTAAATATATATATATTCTAATATAGTAAAAAAAAATCTCTTTTTACTTCTGACATATCAAAAAAAATTAATAACTATTTAACAATTTTAAGTTGGTAAAGTAAATAATAATATTTAAAAAGAGCACTATTTTAGTCATACCATATTTTAATTTATTCATTGATTTTCCAAATCAGACAGTTCTTCCGAATCAACACTCATCAAGCTTATAAATTCATTAAACTCTTTTATATTCCGATCAATTTTACGATTAAGTTCTTTGGTTAACGGATGGGATTCTTTTAACAGTGATTTAAGTTTATCCATACTAATATTTAAATCACTGATTATTGTTTCTCCTTTCTTTACTAATTTATGAGACTGATCTTCAACTTTCATTTTCAGAATTACCTCAACCAGACTATAATATTGATCGTTTAATATCATCAGGACCATAGCAGCTTCAGATCCATACCTGGATACAAGAACCTTCCAAAGTGACATATCCGGATCATATGTCCTGCTGTTCCATGAAAAATCAGCTACAGTGGTAAATTTTATTAAGTCCAGTTCTGATCTTACCCTACCATTAAAAAATATTTGATTTGTATTTGTTCTGTTGAGAATAACTTTAATGTTTTCATCATCATAAGGTTCAAATAAATTGTACAACCTTATCTTCCCGGGGTAAGAAGGATAATACCCTGAATAATTTCCGGTTTCGCTTCTGGTTATTATAGAATTATCCCAAAATATTAATGCTTTATTCAAATAACTTTTCATTCTTTCCAAATCAGCATTATCATTGTTTAACGAATGATATGAATTGCCACTCCAGAAATATGACAGATTATTATTAAAACGGGATACCATATCATTTAAGAAAACTTCTGCCCTGCCATTTCCATAATCAACATATTCATTATTGTAAATGGGAAGAAGGATTTCCAGCTTCTTTCCGGAATATACATTTTTTATAAAGATATCAAGATTTAAAATTTGCCTGGATATGTTTTTTGAATTATTTAAATAATTGCCAATTATGCTATTTTGACATAGAGATATTTCGGAAGGAACACAAAAATAAGGTACATAGGCAATACCTGAAGCACCAGCATTAAATCCTGTTTCACAGATACTTTTTAACTTACTAAAATTATATTTATTTCTTTTAGCCATTTCTCTTTCTGAAAGACTGCCACTTTCACCGTTTATATAATTGAAGAATTCTGTTGGAGCTACAAGTATCTTAAAATTAAAAATATCATTATTTGTATATACCGAACCGATATTCTCCATGAATTGTTTATAAAAACTGCTGTCAACTGATAGCTCATTTGATATATAGGCACCATTCAACTTATATCCGGCAAGGATTTCACTATACTTAATATCTTTTGAAATATCACTGATCTCGCCATATGTTGAAATATGATAATATCTGTTTCTAAAATCAGGATAATCAATCACTTTCGCATTATGAAAAATAAACTTCTTATTATCAAATAGTTGTACGGCTGTAGTTGCTGCATAATAATTGCCAATTGCCTTATTTCCCGACAAAAATACAAGATTAGGTATGTCACTATTAGTATAAATAAAATAGGATTGAGGCTTGTTTTCGATTTTGTTGAGCGGCAGAATTTCTTTAAATCTTCTGTATAAAACATTCCTGCCTAAGCAAAATATCAATTTTGATGACTGCAAATCACGAGACGATATTCTTGTTACTATTTTAATTTTAGGTTTCTGTATAGAACTATCCAAAAGATTATTAAAAAGTTGCTCTAATTTCAATTTTATCAATTGAGCTGCATTTTTAGTCTCAACAGTTAATTTTTCCGGAACTAATATTATGGGTATATTTTTGAAACTATCACCTGGTTTATAATAAATAATTGACTCATATTTTTCAATTACTTTCGGTGCAGGTATTATAACTTCATGCTTTGAATATATTGTATCGGTTAAAATCTGCATTCTCTCAAAAGCAGTAAAATTAGACTTTGTATAATGAAAGTCAATATTATCAATCCAAACAGTTCCGCTACCTTTAACCCCAAAAAATATTTTAACATATCTCGTTTCGTTAGGTATATTACCTTCAGGACAAGCATAATTGTGAGACTTTCCTATAACCTTTTCCCATCCGAATTCATCTATTTTCCAGAAGTTCGAAAATGAAAAGCCTTTGAAAGAATTATCTATATTAATATCCTTATGAGGCAAGTATAATTCGGAGCTAATTGGTATCTTATTCTTGTCGTAGTAATATAATTTGATATTAATTGCATCATACAGTTTTGTGCCTAGTCTGCCTTTATTCGGACAAATATTTTTGAGCTTAATAAAATAGGATAATGAATAATTACCGGGAATGACCTTAATAAAATCACTAATTATTCCTTCACCTTCATTATCAGTTTCATCAGCCTTTTCTCTATGAATCTTTATTGAATGAATTGAATCGATAGCTTCATCGGGATTATATATGGAATCTTGTTCAACATTCACCCATTCCACATTATTCCCGGCCTTTTGCCATCCATCTATTCTAAAAGTTGCATCTGCCGTATCTACAATGAATGTTTTTCCCGATTCGAAAGAATTATTATTAATAAGATTGCCCCGTTCGAATTTTTGTAACCTGGTTCTAAAAGGTATTGAAACAGGATCTTCACTGTACCAGCTAATAGGTGGAGTAGTTATTTTTTTAGGTTTTTTACATGAAAAGAAAATAACCGAAAATAATAATCCTAAAGTTAAAACCTGGTTCAAAGTTTTCATTCTATTGTAAAAATTAACACTAATACTTAAATTTTAAACAAAGTATAGAAAAAAGAATTACATTTTTAATAAAACAACTTACAAAATTGTATGGTTGCCTAATTTTTTTGATTTAATTATAAATCTTTTTCTTCGATGATAATATTGTATTTCTAATTAATGATACTATTGTCATAGGTCCAACACCTCCCGGTACAGGAGTAATATAACTACATTTAGGAGAAACTTCGTCAAATTTAACATCTCCCATTAATTTCCAACCTGATTTGGTTTTATCCGATTTTATTCTTGTAGTACCAACATCAATGACAACTGCACCGTTTCTGACCATGTCAGCCTTAAGAAACTCGGGTGAACCTAATGCAACAATAATTATGTCAGCCATAAGACAAATATCTTTAAGATTCCGGGTTCTGGTATGACAAACAGTAACAGTAGCATTACCGGTATCACGTTTCTGCGATAATAATACACTTAATGGCCGGCCAACAATATTACTACGGCCAATAATAACACAATTTTTACCTGATGTCTCAATTTTGTATCTTTTTAAAAGCTCCATAATGCCCGCTGGTGTTGCAGAGATAAAAGCAGGCATCCCAATGACCATGCGTCCAAGGTTAACAGGATGGAATCCATCAACATCCTTTTTGGGATCAATTGCTTCTATAACCTTTTGTTCATCAATATGCTCAGGAAGTGGTAACTGTACTATAAAACCATCAATATCATTATCAGTATTCAGTGTTTCAACTTTATCAAGCAGTTCTTCCAGTGTAACATCATTCCCCAACCGGATCAGTGTAGATTTTATACCAACCAGTTCACAGGCCTTTATCTTATTTGCCACGTATGTTTCGCTTGCTCCATCATTACCTACCAGAACAGCCGCCAAATGAGGTATTTTTCCTCCACTTTGTTTAATTTGTTCAACTTCACCTGCCATCTCCTGTTTAATTTCAGCTGATATTTTCTTCCCGTCTATTAATTGCATATTGATATTATTTTAATTATTAAATTAACTCTATCCCGGTGTTCTATTCTTCATATTAGACATGTTACCCATCATCCTCATTAAATTTTTTCCTCCTGTCATCATTTTCATCATTTTACGTGTATCATCAAATTGCTTTAAAAGTCTGTTCACGTCCTGCACGCTATTACCGCTGCCAATGGCTATCCTTTTTCTCCTTGAGCCGTTTAGGATTGCCGGATTCTCACGTTCCTGGGGAGTCATTGAATGTATTATTGCTTCAATACCTTTAAATGCATCATCATCAACATCAAGATTTTTCATTGCTTTGCCAACTCCCGGAATCATCCCTGCCAGTTCTTTAATATTTCCCATCTTCTTTATCTGCTGTATTTGTTGTATAAAATCATTAAAATTGAATTGATTTTTAGCAACTTTTTTCTTTAGCTTTCTTGCCTGATCAACATCGAATTGCTCTTGTGCTTTTTCAACAAGGGACACAATATCCCCCATGCCCAGTATTCTATCTGCCATTCTTTCCGGGTGAAATAATTCTATTGCATCAAGCTTTTCTCCTGCGCTAATATATTTAATTGGCTTATTTACGACTTCACGTATTGATAATGCTGCTCCACCCCGGGTATCACCATCAAGTTTTGTGAGAACAACGCCGTTAAAATCCAGCCGGTCATTAAATTCTTTGGCAGTATTAACTGCATCCTGGCCGGTCATTGAATCAACAACAAACAGTATTTCCTGCGGTGAAACTGCCGTCTTAATGGATTCAACCTCATTCATCATTTCTTCATCAATTGCCAATCTTCCTGCCGTATCTATAATAACAAGATCATAACCCATCTTTTTAGCTTCCTTAATTGCTGCCTTGGCAATTTTTACAGGTTTATTGTTACCCTCTTCCGTATATACAGGGATATTAGTTTGCTCTCCCAATACCTTAAGCTGCTCAATTGCCGCCGGACGATATACATCCCCAGCGACGAGTATCGGAGTCTTACCCTTTTTATTTCCCAAATGATTTGCCAATTTTGCTGCAAAAGTTGTTTTACCTGAACCTTGCAAGCCAGCTATCAATACTACAGAAGGATTTCCTTTAATATTAATATCTTCATTTACACCTCCCATTAACTTAACCAGCTCGTCATGTACAATTTTTACAATCATCTGGCCGGGCTTCACAGAAGTAAGAATTTGCTGACCAATTGCCTGCTGTTTGACCTCGTCTGTAAAATTCTTGGCAATTTTATAGTTAACATCTGCATCAAGGAGAGCACGGCGAACTTCCTTAAGCGTTTCTGCAACGTTTATCTCAGTGATCCTTCCCTGTCCCTTTAAAATCTTAAAAGAAAGCTCTAATCGTTCAGTCAGACTATCAAACATTATTTCACTATTTAAATTCTGTCAGGGTACAAAAATAAGCATATATCAATTTTATAAAAATATTTCTACCTACATCCTTTCAGGTAAATCAATTCCTAAAAGGCCCATAGATGACTCGATAATCTTTGCTATCATTTGTGATAAAACCAGTCTAAAATCTCTGGTTTCTGTTCTTTCTGCTTTTAATATTGAATGGTCATGATAGAACTGGTTATATTCTTTAACCAGTTCATAAGTATAATTAGCTAATATCGATGGATTGTATTTTTTACCGGCATCTTCAATAATCTCAGGAAATTCATGTACAAGTTTTAACAAAGATTTTTCTTTAGGTTCTATTTTAACAGATGTATTTACTTCAACAGGTATGGCTACATTATTTTCATTTGCTTTTCTGAAAACCGATTTAATTCTTGTATATGTATATTGAATAAAAGGGCCTGTATTTCCATTAAAATCTATCGATTCCCGGGGATTAAAAGTCATATTTTTCACAGGATCAACTTTAAGAATAAAATACTTCAAGGCTCCAAGTCCAATTACTCTGAATGTATTTTCCCTTTCCTCGTTAGTTAATCCCTCTAATTTACCAAGCTCTTTCGACATTTCCCTGGCAATCTCTATCATTTCATCAATGAGATCATCCGCATCAACTACAGTTCCCTCACGAGATTTCATCTTACCTTCAGGTAATTCAACCATTCCATATGATAAATGGTATAAATCTCTTGCCCACCCAAACCCCAGTTTATCAAGAATAAATGCAAGAACCTGGAAATGGTAATTTTGTTCATTTCCAACAACATAGATATGTTTGTCGAATTTGTAATCCTGCTGCCGCATACGGGCTGTACCTATATCCTGTGTAATATATACAGATGTTCCATCTGACCGTAAAAGAATCTTTTCATCTAATCCTTCACCAGATAGATCAGCCCATACTGATCCATCGTCCTTTTTCAGGAAAATTCCTTTTTTTAGTCCGTCTAAAACGGTTTCCTTTCCAACAAGATATGTTGCTGACTCATAATAAATCTTATCAAAGCTGACTCCAAGCTTTTTATAAGTATTATTAAATCCATCATATACCCACTCATTCATTTTCTCCCATAGTTCCAATACTTCAGGATCCTTAGTTTCCCATTTTTTCAGCATCTCCTGGGCTTCTATAATTAGTGGAGCATTCCTTGCTGCTTTATCCTCAGATTGGCCCAGATCTTTTAATTTTTTTATCTGTTTTCTGTACTCAGTTTCAAATCTTACATAATAATCACCTACCAGATGATCTCCCTTTTTCCCGGAAGATTCGGGTGTTTCTCCCCCACTCCATTTTTGCCATGCCAGCATTGATTTACATATATGTATGCCCCTGTCATTAACTATATTCGTCTTTATTACTTTCTTTCCATTAGCTTCCAATATGTTGGAAATCGAAAAACCAATCAGATTATTACGAATATGCCCGAGATGTAATGGTTTGTTTGTGTTTGGAGAGCTATATTCAATTATGTAGGTCTCTGCTCCTTCTTTATATTGCCTGAAACCATAATCAGGCTGTGAATTACAGAAATTAAGATATTCCAAATAAAATTCATCGCTGACTGTAAGATTCAGAAATCCCTGGATGACATTATAATTATTTATCAATGATAGATTTGACGATAAATATTCACCTAAATCCGCGGCTGTTTGTTCAGGTTTCTTTTTGGAAATTCTTAATAACGGGAATACAATTATAGTAATATCTCCTTCAAATTCCTTTCGGGTACTTTGAATTTGAATCATTTTTTCGTCTGCTTTTTGTCCATACAGTGATTTGATTCCCTGTATCAGACTTTTAGTAAGAAGCTCATGAATATTCATTTGATCATATTTCCCTGACTATTTTCAGGGCACAAAAATAACATTTGAAATAGAA
Organism: uncultured Bacteroidales bacterium; assembly: GCA_965602045.1. Lineage (GTDB taxonomy): Bacteria > Bacteroidota > Bacteroidia > Bacteroidales > UBA10428. The sequence goes on from CBFCXR010000008.1 coordinate 25,294, forward strand.
TTCTACCAAAGGAAAAGGATAAAAACATAGTGTGGCAAATTAAATAAAAAAAAGTAAAAGCTGAAGATATATGATAAATAATGATACTCTATTTTAGTGCAAAGAATAATTTATAGAGCATAAATAACCTAATTTATAGAGATCAAATACAACCAGAAAAGGCCTGTTATTTACGAGGTATTTATATAATTTGTTTTCAGACTTTTTAAATAATACTCTTAAAATCTTTGCTATTCCAAATTTTTGAAAAAGTTTAAAATAGTGAAGTAATGTTATATCCCTGATTAATATTTTTTCGTTACCATTGTTTTTCATAATTCTTTTCAAATTCTTTATCCCTTCTTTCGTCTTTTGAATAAACTCATCATTTGTTTCAAGTCCAATATGAATCAGTGGATTATCAATGTGTTTAATAATAATACTTTTCTTTTTCAACTCATAACCAAACAGCGTATCTTCATGACCGTACTTTGTTATGGTCTCATCGAAACGAATCTTATTAAATATCTGTTTGGAAATTAAAAAATTATTAGTCATAAAGGATTTATTGGGTTCCGAGCTTCTTACTTTAGCTGAGAACTGTTCCCTCTTAATGCCGTGTAACCAGCGCAAATAATATTTGTAGTCAGCAGGTTCACGGGATTCATAAATTCTGCCTCCGCAAACAACAACATCACCAACACAGCATTCTATGTAGTTTTTAATATAGTTGCTACTATTTACTTCTGAATCGCAATCAACAAATAACAGGTAAGGATACGAAGCGAGATCTGTTAGTCTATTCCTGATTTTAGATCGCCCAATATTTACAGACTCTTCAATATACTTAACGTTTTTCCGTCTGCTTAATATTTTGTTTTTGATTTTATATTCCTTCTGAGAAGCATCATCGACGATAATGATTTCAAAATCAACTTTTGCTTTTTCTGCCTGAAAATATAGAGTTTCAACTAGTTTTGTTATATCAAAATTATAAACTGGAATTAGAATTGAAAGCATAGACTAATATGTGGGTTTGTAAAGCTGTAAATATCTTGCAACGATAAATAAGATTAAATATTGCATAAAATCAAAAAATATTTCATTTTCTTTGATATAATAGTTCAAAAAATAATAATAATTCGGGATTTTCAATAAATAAAGATCTTATTTTGGCGAATCGCTGTCTTTAATTAGTACAGTAAATATAAATAAAACCACCGCCGAAGCTGCAAAAATTATAAGCAAGGATGACATTATTTTTTGTACAATATTGCTTAAATCGATAAATTCCCATATACCCAATACCGCAATTATAGTAAATATAAGGACTAGTATAATTAGAATATATGATACTACTCTTTTAACTGATTTATCCATAATATTCGTTTATTATTAGTAACCTGTATTAAATCCGTCTCAGGTGCAAAGTTAACTCATATATTGAATTACAAATAATTTTGTCTCCTTTTTTCATAATAATCCATACTGTGTGGTTATTTTGTTCACTTATTTGAATACACGTACTATTTTTATCTTCATCACAGACCTCATAGCCTATTCTCTCAAGGGCTCTCCGGGTCCAGAACTGCATAATCCCGCTTCCTGACAGTACAATTTTATTAACTTTTTTCCTGGTAAGTCTGAAATCACCTTTTTCAATATTAAAATCGAGGCTTGAATTGTCAAAAAGCCGGTAAATATCCTTATTTATTATTAAATCTTCCGGGGCCCCTTCAACAATTTCATTTTTCCCCATAAGCCATACTTTATCAGCTTCCTGTAAAGTAATATTTAAATCGTGAGATGAGAATATAATTGTCTTACCTTTATTAACTGTTAATTCGTTAAGTAATCTGATAATTTCATACCTGTTAGGTAAATCCAGGAAAGCAGTAGGTTCATCCAGAATAATAATCTCAGTATCTTGCGCAAGAGCTCTGGCAATCATTGCTCTTTGTCTTTCTCCATCACTCATCTCATTTAATACTTTATTTTTTAAGTTATATATCCCAACCTGATAAATAGAATCATTAATTATTTTATAATCATCTTCATTGAGTTTTCCTATCCAGCCGGTATGCGGGAATCTTCCCAAAGCAACCAAATCAAATAATTTGAGATTGCTTACCCTAATAATTTCAGTTGAAACAAAACTTATAAGACGTGCAAATTCCTGTTTTTTATAATGTTTAATATCATAATCCTTTATATATACTTTTCCATCCAATGGTTTCTGTAAGCCTGCAACTGTTCTTAACAAAGTACTTTTGCCAATACCATTTCTTCCTATAATAGCAATATTTTCCCCCTTTTTAGCTTTCAGGTTAATGCTTTTAAAAACCGGTTGCAGTGCATTACCTGAACTCAGATATCCAATTGTAAGATCTTTGATTGATAATATATTTTGAATATCACTCATTATTAACTTAAACTTGAAATCTTTTTGTTTCTAATAATAATCCAGATAACAATTGGTATACCAAGTAAGGCAGTTACCGAATTTATTGGCAGAGTACTATCGGTACCGGGCAACTGTGCAATAATATCGCTCAGCAATAAGATAATACCTCCTGCTAAAATAGTTCCTGGAATTAAGTAGTAGTGATTCGCAGATCTGAAAAGAATTCTTACTATATGAGGCACTGCTATTCCAATAAAACCAATAGGACCGCAGAATGCTGTTATACTTCCTGCCAGTATACTTGTTGAGATAAAAAGCATTATTCTTGAGAATTGAATATTTATTCCCAAACTTCTGGCATAGGTTTCACCCAATAATAATGCATTTAAAATCTTTGAAAATAAAAATGATAATAAAAGACCTGCAATAATGCATGGTATCAATATATTTAGCTGAGCCCTGGATAAATTACCGAGACTACCCATAGACCATATAACAAATGCCTTGAGCATAGATTGATGACTGAAGTATTGAAAAATACTTACTATCGCTGATGTTGCACTGCCAAAAAGGATGCCAAGTATTAATATTGTCATAATATCCCGTACCTTAAGAGATACGGCCAGAATTAAGAATAGGACTAATGCGGAACCTGTCCATGCAGCAACTATTTGTGTCCAGTTTCCAAAATAGTGTATTGAGTGATTTGTTAAAAATGAAGAAAATCCTAAAACAAGAATGGCAACACCTAAACTGGCACCAGAACTAATTCCCAGTACATAAGGACCAGCCAAAGGATTACGGAAAATAGTCTGCATCTGCAGCCCGCTTACTGACAATGCTGCTCCTGCTAATACAGCAGTTATTGCCTTTGGCAACCTGAAATTATAAATGATAGCTGCCCATATCTGGTTATCGTTTTTCCCCGATACGAGTGACGTCAATACTTCTCTAAAAGGAATTTTAACAGAACCGGTAAAAAGATCAAGTATAAATACAACAAAAAGTAATCCGCAAAAACTTAGTAGAATTATTAATATTCTCTTATTATAGTTTTTATTCAAATTTTGAATATTTATAACAAATTGTCAAATGTTAACAAAATCTAAGATAGAATATATTTTTACAAATTTAATGTGTGCAAGCTCAACAAAAAAGGCAAATTGACAGGTATGAGTGTTAATTTTTCTGAGTAGTCTTATCGCTTTTTAATCCCTTAAGTTTGTCCATAACAGGCATAAGCTCTTCATTAATTTCTTTTAAAATATTATCAAAATACTTTTTTGAATTAACATCTTTTTTTTCCTTCCTTAAATGATTTATTTTGGAGCTTATGTTACTGCTCTTTTTTATAATCTCTTTTACAATATTATCAACTTTCTCTGTTTTAATGTCAGGATTGAAATGTTGAAAAGTCAGGCATTCACTAATTAAATCCCCTGTTAATTGATTTAGTTCCTTCTTTAATATTCTTATTTTCGCCATTTTCTATTGTTTTTATTAATAGTATACAAATTTAAGGTTTAATATATGCAATGGTATTATTTAGTTCAATTTCTTATAATATTTCAGGCAATATTCCGGCAGGATTTCAGGATGCAAAATATAAATAATATCTGAAAGAACAATATCCGGTTCAATTACACCTGACTCGTAATATTCATTACCGCCAAATTTATTCATTTTATTATTGTTATTAAATACCATTCCTGTCTTAATTGAAGGCAAAGCTTTAAATCTTTCATCCACTTCCAAAATATCACTTATGTTATTCATTGCTCCGGCATTCAACCAGAAATCAGCCAGAAAAGCTTTTTCAAATACAGCTTCCAGACTTAAAGGCTGGCTGTCCCTGTAATTTAAATCACTCCATAAATAATCCCCACCGGCATCTTTAATGAGCCGGGAAGTATAACTTCTGCTCCCTGAAATATACCAGACTCCCTCCCATGGCAGTCCTAATAAAATCCTGGGTTTCACAGAAACATCCTTTGTTAAAGACACCAAATGATTGTAGTTTTTTGCAACAGAGTCGAACTTTTCAGTAGCTTTTTCTTCAAGACTGAAGAAAGCAGAAATGAATTTTACCCATTCCATCTTTGCCAGTGGTGTTTCTTCAAGATACTCTGCAACAATAACTACATTAATATCCAGCTCCCTGAGCTTATTTATATACGCGGAAATTGCTCCACTAACACCATAAACAAAAATTATATCAGGCTTTAAATCAAGTATAACTTCATAGTTCAGATTCTCACCATAGCCTACATCCTTAATCACACCATTATCAACCTGCTGAGTGATATAGCCGTTTGCAATATATTTACTACCTGAAATCCCCACAACTGATTCTCTTACATCCAAAAAATCCATAAATCCGATATGAGTAGTGGACAAACATATTACACGCTTTACGGGGATTTCAATAAACTGATATCCCTGAGGCTTATTGCATTCAGTGACCGATTCATTTATCAAGGCATATTTGAACTTAATATTTTCTGCCTTTTGCCAGGGATTTAAAACAGTTAACAGAGTATAATTATCATAATATTCAATATCAAATCCTGAGGCATATTTAACAGGAATTTTTTCCCCATTTATTGACGGGGCGTTACTATAATTTATTTTGGTGGTTTTACTTTTACATCCTGCGGCAATAAGGAGTGCCAGGATAAGATATGTGAATCTGTACATTAAAATTCAAATTCTTTATAATATTCACCTGACCTGCTTGATGTTTGTGATTCAAAATACTGAGCAGTTATGGGTTTACCATTTACTGAATATTCCTTGCCTCCCCAATTAGTAAAGTGTACCATACGAAATTCCTCTGTGTCACCTTTTCTAATAACTATAAACCTTTTGGTAGTTTTATACTTCTCTTTATATGTTTCGAGTGTAACTCCCTCCGGATATTTCTTTCTAAGTTCTGCCAAATATCTGTCCCGCTCACTATCATTTTTAAAACTCAAATCAGCTAATTTCTTCTTAGCAACTGTTTTTGTTGATGCTTGTGATTGTGAAGAAGTTGACGAATATGTGGTTGTTGATTTCTGCTTTGCCAATAACTTTATTATCTCATCAATCTTTGAGATTTTCTGTTTAGGATATAGCTCAGCAGGCTTAACAACCAGAGCTTTTTGATAGTAGTCTTTGGCGTTACTATAATCTGCTGCATTAAAGGCTTTGTCTGCCTGTGAAATATAAGAATCATATTCCCGGTTTTTTGCTAATTCTTCCTGCCGGGCTTTTTCCTGCTGTGCTAAAATATTATCAATTTTTGATATTTGCCCTTTGGGATAAGGTTCACCGGGCTTATAATTTAAGGCCTTATTATAGTTTAATTTTGCATCTTCGTACTTTTTCTGTCCGAAGAAACTGTCTGCCATTCTTATGGAATTGTTATATGCGTCCTCTTTAGCCTTAGTGTCAGCCTGAGCCTTCAATTGGGCATCGACCAATTTATCTATCTCATAAATCTTATTCTTTGGATATACTTCATCAGGTTTAATTAATAAAGCATTATTATATTCGGCTTTTGCCCTGATGTATTGCTCCAGCCTGAAAAATCCGTCAGCTTTACTAACAGCTAATTTATAATCATTTTCTTTAGCTTGTTTATTAGCTAAAACTCTTTCCTGTTCCTTAATTAGCCTGTTGATTTCAATAATTTGCTGCCTGGGGTAGGTTTCATCAGGTAATACTTGTGATGATTTTTCGTATTCGATTCTTGCATTAGCATAGTCTTTCACATTCATCAAACCATCAGCTTTTGCAATTAATTGATCATATTGGTTTTTCTTTGCCGTTTCTGATGCCAATCGCTGTTCCTCCTGCAGCAATATCCTGTTGATTTCTGTTATCCTGTTTTTCGAATATGTATCATCAGGTTTGTATGTAAGAGCATTCTCATATTCACTTTTTGCCTGTGCATATTGTCTTTTACTGTTGTAATTATTAGCCAAAGCTATGGCTCTTTTATAGCTGTCATCTATTTCTCTTTGCTTTTTGGCGTCTTCCATTGCCATCAACCGGTCGATTTCCTGAATCTTCAGACGCGGGTATTGCTCACCGGTACCAATTGCTATAGCATCCTGATAAGCAGCTTTTGCAGCATCATAATCTTTCATCTGAAACAGCCCATCAGCTTTCTTAATAGCAGCCTGGTATTGTTCCTTTTTTACATCTTCAGCAGCAATCCTTTGTGCCCGTCTTTCAATTAATCCGTCAATTTCAGATATTTTGTTATTAGAATAAACATCACCTGGCTTAAATGTAAGTGCCCTTTGAAACTCCTGCTTTGCCTGGTTATATTGCTGTGCCCTTATATAACTCTCACCGTCGGAGATTGCTTTTTTGTAACCTTCTTCAATAGATTGTTTTTTCCTTGCCTGTTCTGCTGCAACTAAATTATTTATTCTGTCGATCTGCTGCTTTGGATATGTCTCAGAGGGCTTAAC
>CBFCXR010000009.1:0-31715 GCA_965602045.1 uncultured Bacteroidales bacterium
TTTGCAGCTTCAAGAATTTTATTTTCAGTATTAGATGAATACTTATTTTCCATTACACAATAATTTAACTATCTATTTAAACCATTTGATTTAACCATATAGTCAAATTTATAAATAATTTTTTAAAAATAAAAACGCTTCGGGAAATTTTAGATATATTTTTATGATGTACTTCAGGCAGGAGAATTTTTCAAAGGCGGAATATATTAAATCTAAATCCGGCCTTCAAAAGATTTGGAGAATAAATCTTTGTGAAGACTCGTAGCGAAGGCCCTCGAGCATTGCGCAGAAAGTTACTTTTTGCGTAATCTCATCTGATTGTTAAGGGCCGCCATTTTTATTGCGGTAACCGCAGCTTCATCACCCTTATTACCATGCCTGCCTCCTGCCCTTTCTTCGGCCTGCCTGATATTATCTGTTGTCAGGACTCCAAAAATAAAAGGGACAGAATATTTTAAATTCAGTTCTGTGATGCCTGTGGCCACACTGTTACATATATAATTAAAGTGAGGAGTTTCGCCCTTTATCACACATCCGATACAAATTACAGCATCATATTTTCCATATTCGGCAAGGAATTTTGCCCCTGATGTCAACTCAAAACTTCCGGGGACAGTTTTAACAATAATATTTTTTTCTTTTGCCCCGTTCTTTATGAGGGTTTTGTATGCTCCCTGATATAAAGCATTTGTAATTTCACCGTTCCACTCCGAAACAACAATACCAAATTTCATTGTCTCAGCATTGGGAACTTTACTGTTATCATAATCTGATAAATTCTTTAAATTAGTTGCCATTTATTTAAGGCTTACGCATAAAGTTATTCAATTATAAAACCAGCATATGGAAATTAGATGAGTTACTTCTTTAATTTCGTTTTAACAATTGTTATATACTTTTCTATATCGCGGCTTTCATCAGACTTAGGAAATTCTTTTTCAATTTGCTCATAAACTTGCAGTGCTTTCTTATAATTACCTAACTCTTCATAAACCAGTCCTGCTTTTTTGAGGTAAAATGATGTTGTAAAGTCATTTTGTTTTCTTCCTGCAGCTTTTAAATAATATTCAACACCTTCTTCTATCTCTCCTACTTCAATATAAGCATCACCTATAGCACCCAATGCTATTGATGCTATAAGTATGTCATCCGAATCAAATTTTTTAAGCTGCTCAATTGCTTCTTCATACTCTCCTAATTTCAAATAACAAATTCCTGCATAATATTTTGCCAGGTTTGCACTTTTAGTGATACCATATTCATCAATAATATCAGCAAATCCCAGGTAACTTCCATCGCCCTCTAGTGCCAACCTGAATGAATCCTGTTCGAAATATTGTTCAGCAACAAACATCTCTGATTGTGCTTCAATTTCAGCAGGTTCCAAAAATAATTTCTTATAGCCCAGATAACCGGCAATAATTGCTGCTATTACAATAACTATTACAGTAAGGCTCTTCTGATTTTCCTCAATGTAATTTTCAGTTTTACTTAAGACATTTTCAACATTTTCAAAACCAATATCAGTAGTATCTTTCTTTTTAGACATTATTATTCAATTTTAATTTATTTTCAGAACGCAAATGTAATTTTTTAAAATATTTTTTGAAATTATAACTAGTAAAAAATTAAAGACTATTTTTGATTATATATATAAAATGAACTAAATGTGAGATGATTCTTCAAAAACTTTCATTAATTAATTTTAAAAATTACGAGCATACAGATTTATTGTTTTCCTCAAAGTTAAATTGTTTTATTGGTAATAATGGTGTTGGAAAGACAAATATTTTTGATGCCATATATTATATGTGTCTGTGTAAAAGCTATTTTAATTCGGTTGACCGCCAAAATATAAGACATACAGAAGAACTTGCAGTTATACAAGCTGTATTTATGCTTAACGAAAAAAATGAAGAGATATATTGCGGAATCAGTAAAAACAAGAGAAAAATATTTAAAAGGAACAAAAAAGAATATACAAAGCTTTCAGACCATGTTGGACTTTTTCCTGTAGTAATGATTTCACCGGCCGACACAAATCTTATTCTTGATGGAAGTGAAGATAGAAGAAAATTTATAAATGGAGTAATTGTACAATACGATAAAAATTATCTTGAGGATATTATCAAATATAATAAGCTTATTGAACAAAGAAATAAATTACTTAAAAATATAGCTTTTACGGATAACTCTCAGGAAGATACTATTGAAATTTACGATGAGCAAATAATACCCGTTGGTGAAAGGATATTTGAAAAACGACTTGATTTTACAAAAAAACTGATCCCTGTTTTTCAAAAATATTATGACTTTATTTCTTCAGGAAAAGAGAATGTTGAACTTATTTATCAATCTCAATTAGCTAAGGGTGATTTTAAAAGTCAACTAACACAGTCAAGAGATAAAGACAAAGCTCTTCAGTTCACTTCCGTTGGAATCCATAAGGATGATCTGGCTCTAAATTTGCAGGGATATAACATAAAAAAAATCGGTTCACAAGGTCAGCAAAAAACTTATCTTGTTGCACTTAAATTAGCTAAATTTGATTTCATTAAAGAAATAACAGGAAACAAGCCTATTTTATTACTTGACGACATCTTTGATAAATTTGATGAATCAAGGGCTAAACAGATAATAAAACTTGTATCGGATGAAAATTTTGGCCAGATATTTATTACACATACGAATAAAAACAGGATGAAAGCTGTATTAAAGGAAATACCTGTGAGTCACAAGCTGTTTTTTATTAAGAACGGTATAATTAATGAAATCTGATGTTATGAGAAAAAGCAACACACAAAAGATTAGTGAAGTAATAAATGAATATCTTAAAAATTATGGATTGAAGAAAAAGCTTACAGAATCCAGAATTACAAATCATTGGGAAGAGTTGATGGGAAAAGTTATAGCCAAAAGAACAAAATCAGTTTATATTAAGGATAAAACTTTATTTGTATTTTTAAATTCATCGGTTCTCAGGAATGAACTGATGATGATGAGGCAGGAGATTATAGATACTTTGAACAAACGCGTCGGAGAGAATGTAATTGATGATATCAGATTGAAATAGATATATCCCTCAGCATAAACCTCTCGGCCTTTGAAAAGAAAAAATCACATTCAATTATTGCATTCTCATCACTATCGGAGCCATGAACTGCATTTCTTTCAACTGATGCGGCGAAAAGCTTTCTAATTGTATTTTCTGCGGCCTTTGCAGGATCAGTTGCACCAATTAATTTCCTGAAATCCTCAACAGCATTATCTTTTTCTAAAACAGCTACTACAACAGGACCCGATGTCATAAATTTAACTAAACTATCATAAAAAGGTTTTTCTTTATGAACAGCATAAAATTTCTTTGCCTGATCTGCAGTTATACTTATAAGTTTCATTGCCGCAATATGAAATCCTTCCTTATTTATCTTTGCCAGAATCGGTGCGGTTAATTCACCCGCAACAGCATCAGGCTTTATAATTGTTAATGTGATTGAACCTTTCATGTTATATTCGTATTAAGTTCAAAAATGCGAAAATAAGAAAAATATGTTAGATAGGGAGTATAATTATATTTGCATAATTATATTCCTCAGGTTAAATTTATACATAATTATTCTATTTGAAACTTTGTTTCTTATTTAGAAAGGCATAACTAATTACATTATCATATTTTTGAGATACAATTAAATATATGGTAGACATTTCAAAACATGGCAAAACTGTTTCCGGAATATTAATCTTTTTTTCAGCAATTCTGCTATATTTCAACACATTCAATCATAAATATGCACTAGACGATTCAATAGTTATTACCGATAATATTTATACTAAAAATGGTATTTCAGGAATAAAGGATATTTTCAAAAATGATTCGTTCACAGGTTTTTTTAAGGAAAAGAAGGATTTGGTTCCTGGTGGCAGATACCGGCCCCTTTCAATAGCTACATTTGCATTAGAATATGAATTTTTTGGAGAAAATCCAGGAATAAGTCATATTATAAATGTTATATTTTATGCATTAACAGGGATATTAATATTTATAATATTCTCAAAACTTACCTCTTCAAGTAGTAGTAAGAATTATTTTTTATCTCTGCCCTTGATTTGTTCATTACTGTTTATTTTTCATCCTGTTCATACTGAAGTAGTATCAAATATTAAGGGAAGAGATGAATTGCTGGCACTTATATTTTCGTTAGCGGCACTTTTATTTACAATTAATAATCATAATTCAATAAAGATAAAATACCTTTTGCTTGCTGGTATTTCATTTTTCCTGGCACTATTATCAAAAGAGAACGCAATAATTTTTGCTTTAATAATCCCATTAACAGTTTATTTCTTTACAAAATCTTCATCTAAAAAAATATTTGTAATTGAAATTCCCTTATTGCTTTCTGCATCACTCTTTTTATATATCAGGTATAAAGTTTTAGGGGAAATGAGCTCAGCACCTTCAGGAGAATTAATGAATAATCCGTTTTTGTTTGCTTCAGTGCCACAGAAATATGCAACAATATTTTATACTCTGGGAGTTTATTTCCGGCTAATGTTTTTTCCACATCCACTAACTTTTGATTATTATCCATATCATATTGAATTAGTTAATTTAACCAATATATGGGTTATAATTTCATTAATGGTTTATGTGCTTCTAATAGTTATCACAATTTCAGGATTCAGAAAGAAAACAATTTTATCATATGGAATATTACTTTATTTATTACCCCTCATTCTGGTATCAAACCTTATTTTTAACTTAGGCACTTTTATGAATGAAAGGTTTGCATACTTTTCTTCTTTGGGCTTTTGTATTATAATTGCCTGGTTCCTTGCATATATTTTGCCAGGGATACTTAATAAAAGCATCTGCAGGATTATCATACCAATATTTCTTTTATTTTTCTTCATATTATATTCTACAAAGACAATCAGCAGAAACAAAGCCTGGGAAAATGATTTTACCCTTTTCACTACAGATGTTAAAATATCCTCAAACAGTGCCAAGAGTAACTGTTCTGCTGGTGGAATACTGTTGGAAGAAGCGCAAATAATCGGTAATAAGGAAAAAAGGAATAGCTACCTGGAACAATCCCTAAAATACCTGAATAAAGCTATTATAATACATCCTGAATATGTTGATGCTTTAAGATTACTTGGTAACGCTCATTTTATTCTTAACAAAGACATTGAAAAGTCAATCTACTACTATAAAAAAGTATTACTTAGAAGTCCTCTGGATGAAACAACATATAAGAACATTAATTTAGTATTGAATGATTACAACAATGTTGATCATAAAATCACAATATATAAGGAAATACTTCAAATAAATTCTAACAGGTTTGATATTAGTTATAAGTTAGGTAATCTTTATGGAAAATATAAAAGCGATATACCCAAAGCATTGATATATCTAAAAATGGCTGCATCCATAAATCCGGATAATAAAAATGTTTGTAAAGATCTTGGTGTTGCGTATGGAATATCCGGACAATTCAGTGAATCAATTAAATGGTTTAAAAAGGCAATTATGCTGGAACCTGATGATCACACTCTTTATACTAATTTGGGGATTACTTACCAGAGAATGGGTAATTTGAGCAAAGCAAATGAGTATTTTTTAATGGCAAGGAAGATGAAAAAATGAAGAAAAAGGAAAGATTTAAAAGAGTACTGGATTATTTTCAGGAACACAAACCTGTTGCAGAAACTGAACTTAAGTATAAAAAACCTTACGATTTAATAGTTGCGGTTATTCTTTCAGCGCAATGCACTGACAAGCGTGTCAATATAATTACTCCCGGACTGCTGGACAGGTTTCCAACACCTCAGGATATGGCCAATGCTGAACAAGAAGAGGTATTTAATTTTATTAAGAGCTGTTCATATCCAAATAACAAGACCAAACATCTTATTGGAATGGCGAAAACATTAATAAATGAATTTAAAGGAAAAGTACCTTCTGACGTTAATGATCTTCAGAAGTTACCCGGAATAGGAAGGAAATCGGCCAATGTATTGGCAGCGGTTATTTATAACAAACCAACACTGGCAGTTGACACGCATGTTTTCAGAGTTTCTGCTAGAATTGGTTTGACAACAAATGCTAAAAATCCATTACAGGCTGAAAAGCAACTGGTAAAACATATACCTGATAGACTCATACCTTTAGCACATCACTGGTTAATTCTTCATGGAAGGTATATCTGTATAGCAAGAAAACCCAGGTGTTACGAATGTGGTTTGGTTGAACTTTGTAAATACAAAAACAAAACCTTGTAATACCTTTAATAAGTAATTTGATTGTGGTTAAAATCATTAACAAACAATTAATGCAATATCTAAAAAGTTTTTATATATGAAACACTTTGCTAATTTTGTATTATCAGGTGAATAATAAGAGATTATCTAAATGAGAATTTTCATTAGACTGTTTTTTTTAATTATCTTACTAATATCTACATCCGGATATTCCATCAGGCGGATTGACTATCGTAAAGGGATTCGTAATAATGTTTGTAAAGTTCTCAAAGACGACGTATTACTTTATTTTATATTTGTTGACAGCAAGGATACTTCTCCCTGGTCAGAGTACGATATCAGATCTACAATAGATTCAATCTCGGTAGCTATAAGATGGCTCGAAGCGCAAGCAAAGCAATATGGAATATCACTTAATATAATTTCTGATTATCATATCGGAGAGGAATATACTACCATAAAAAAGACCTTGCCTATGGGTAGTGTTATAAAATCAGTTTCCGAGCCCAATTTCAGAAAAGGTCTTGAAGAATTAAATTCCTGGGCAGATAATATTGCATCAAAGGCAGGTGCTTCATTTAATATAAGTGACAAGGATGGAATTCCTGAAATAAAAAATCCAAAGAATAAAGAACGCCTGGTAGCATTTTTAAGGGATGAAAAACGGGTTGAAAGTGTAGCTTTGCTTTACATGGTAAACAACTATTATAGAAATGACATCTCTATATCGGTTAATACGATGAATACCGATGACATTGAATTTGCTATAGTAAGTTATAAGTATCCTTCTATAATTGCACATAATATACTGCATTTGTTTGGAGCCGCAGATCTTTATAAAACTCAGTACAGAAGAAACGAAAAGAAGATTCTCTTTGCAGAGAAATACTTTCCTGATGATATAATGCAGGATATATATGCCAGAAGCTTAAGTAGTTTAAAGATTGGTGACTATACAAAATACCTGATAGGTTGGAATCAGGAACTTTCACCATTGTATAGTCCGCTATTAGTCGATAAAATTGCTAATTTTTAAAATATTACAAAAAATATAAATTTCAGGGAAATATTTGTTATTACAAATTTGATTGTTAATATACTGGGTATAACTCAAATTTTGAAAATAAAAAAAAAGTATTAATTTTACTACAATTAAGAGTGCAAGGCATAGATATTAAATAATATAAATCCATAACTCATGCAAAGCAATCATATCCATCTGGTAATTTTTAAGTATGTTACTATATTTAGTGTAATGGTCCTATTTACACTTTGTTCATCTGATAGAAGAAAAAAAGAAAATAAAGAATTGAATTTAGAAGATTTCATATCCAAAGATGATATATTCAATGATATTGACGAAGCAAAAAAAATCTTCTATTCCTTACCTTCTCCTCTTGAGACTGCAATGCTTATTAAATCGGCAGGCGCAGATTATGATGAAGAATTATTGAACTCTCTGGAAAATGTTGATAATTATTCAACAAATATGAGTATGGCATTAAACCTGGGAATTTACACTACAGACTTAAGTTTTGCAAGTCTTTTTGATCAAACCCAGACATCGATAAAATATATGGAAGCCGCAAAAAAAATGGCAGAAGGCCTTGATATCACTGATGCAATAAATAATGAAACAATTAAGAATCTTGAAGAGAACCTTAACAACAGGGATATAATAATGGATATAATATCTGAGACTTTTTTAAATTCCAGTTCATATCTTAAAGAAAATGACAGACAATCAGTAGCTGCAATTGTACTGGTTGGTGGCTGGCTCGAAGGTTTATATATTGCTACACAATTGGTTGATGAAGGCGTTACCGGGAAAAATAAGCTTGTAGACAGGATTTCGGAACAAAAATTATCATTCAATTTAGTACAAAGATTGCTGGAAGACAACAGAATAAATGAAGCAGGGGAAGAGGACAACGATATTGTTGATTTAATGGTTCAATTACAGGAATTGAAAACAGTTTTTGATAAGGTAAAAGTAGAAACTACCGAAATAAAGATAGAGCCGAATAATGAAACAAATGTTACTACTTTAAAATCTCAAACTAAGATATCCATTACACCTGAAGCATTTCACGAGTTAAAGGAAAGTGTAAAAACATTAAGAACCAACTTTATCCAATAAATAAAATCATTATGAAAAAACAGTTGCGGTTATTATTTATAATTTCAATTTTTGCATTTGTTGCGTCCGTATATACTAATGCTCAATGTAAAGGATTTGCAAAAAAGATATGCAAGCTAGAGTTGATCCCTTTTATACATGATGGTAATTATCATGCAAACATATTAACAGAGGGGGAAGAAGCCGAATTATATAAAACCTTTTATTCAGGACAAGATTATAGAATTGCAGTTTGCGGATCGGATGCATTACCTGAGATTGAATTTCAGATTATTGATACATATAAAAACATTTTATATGATAATAGTAAAAATAATCTTACAAGAATTTGGGATTTCAGGTTAGAATCAAGCCAGCAACTTAAAATTGCAATTAAAGTACCTACAGGTAGTGGAGATTCAGAATATCCGGCTAGCGGTTGTGTAGCGATTATGTTTGGATTTAAAGAAAGATAATAACACAAAATAATAACAATATTAAGGGGCTGTCTAAAAAAGCAGCCCCTTTTTCATTTATAGCAAAACATTTAAGAAATTTCTGCGTATATTTCTTAAACTTAAATTATCCGGTTATGAAAAGAAATATTTTTATAATTCTCATAATTATTTCCTTCGCATTTATTTCATGTGAAGGATTATTTAACGATGACGACGAAGATAACCTGACGACTGCCGATGTTATAAAAGGCCTTAAGACAGCGCTTGAAATTGGTACAGATACAGCTTCCTCTATATTAGGAGCGAAGGATGGTTACTTCAGGAATTCTCTGTTAAAAATTCCTCTTCCTCCTGAGGCTGATATAATTACTGAAAATCTGAGTCTTATACAAGGAGGTTCCGGTTTGGTTGAAGATGTAATAGAGGGGATTAATCGTGCGGCTGAAGATGCTGCAAAAGATGCTGCACCTATATTTAAAAATGCCATTGCTGATATGTCAATCTCTGATGCATGGGATATACTTAACGGGAGTAATCCTGCTGTAGCATTAAAAAGCGCCGAATCTTTTGATTCCACAGCTGCAACAGGATATTTCAAAGTGAAAACATACAGTGCTTTATCAGGTTTATATTCTCTAAAAATAGATGCCGCTCTTAGTAAAGATTTATTGGGGATTAATTATTCTCCCAATGATGCATGGGATGATCTTACAGGTGCCTATAATTTAGTTGCAAATAGTCTTGCCGGAAAACTTACCGGATTAACACCGGTAAATACGGATATTGCAGTATTTTGTACGGAAAAAGCGCTGGACGGATTGTTTTATAAAGTTGGAGAAGAAGAAAAGAACATAAGACGTAATCCGTTTCAATGGGCGGTTGATATTATTAAGAAAGTCTTCGGATCGATTTTTAAAGATTAGATTGTTGTATTGTTCACCCTGTGAAATCCCGCTGCGCAGGATTTCACAGGGTGAATTGTTTCATTTCAACTTTCCTTTAAGAAATTTACCTGTATACGATTCCCTGCAATTTATAATATTTTCCGGTATTCCTTCATATACTAAGTAGCCGCCTTTTTCACCGCCCTCCGGGCCAAGATCAATTATCCAGTCAGCCGATTTAATTACTTCCAGATTATGTTCAATAATTAATATTGTATGTCCCTTTTTAATTAATGCATTAAAAGCTTCCAGCAACTTCTTTATATCATGAAAATGTAATCCTGTTGTTGGTTCATCAAAAATAAATAAAGCAGGTCTGTTAGTATTCTCAATACCTATGAATGAAGCAAGTTTGATTCTTTGACTCTCACCACCACTTAGTGTGCTGGATGACTGTCCAAGCTTAATATAACCAAGGCCCACGTCAGCAAGAAATTTTAACTTTTTCACAATGTTTTTTTCAGTGGTTCCCTTTGTTGCCCCAAAAAATTCAATTGATTCATTTACTGTACATTCAAGTATATCATGAATATTTTTATTATTATAATAAACATCCAAAATTTCATCTTTAAAACGTTTACCTTTACAACTATCACAAATCAGGTTTATATCAGCCATAAACTGCATTTCCACTTTTATTGTGCCTTCGCCCTGACATTCTTCACATCTTCCTCCATCAACGTTAAATGAGAAATGCGAAGGCTTGTAACTATTATACTTTGAAAGTTGCTGACCTGCAAAAAGCTTTCTAATATCATCATAAGCCTTAATATAAATAACTGGATTAGATCTTGAAGATCTTCCGATAGGATTTTGATCAACAAATTGCACATCTGACAGCAAGTTTAAATCACCTTTTAATTCATCAAAATCACCGCTTCTCTCTCCATATCTATTAAGGTTTTTATTTAGAGCAGGATAGAGAATATCTCTTACGAGTGAAGATTTACCTGAACCGCTAACACCTGATATTACAGTTATAATATTTAAAGGTATTTTAACATCCAGATTTTTAAGATTATTTTCCCTGGCTCCTTTTAATTCAATATAATTATTCCAGTTTCTTCTGGTTTCCGGCAATAGAATTTTTTCTTGTTTATTAAGATATTGTGCTGTTAATCCTTCATTTTTCTTTAAAAGTTCAGTGAGAGTACCATGGAACACTATTTCGCCCCCTAATCTTCCGGCCAGCGGTCCGATATCAATAATTTCATCAGCAGTTCTTATAATTTCTTCTTCATGTTCAACAACCATTACAGTATTACCGATTTTCTTAAGATTTTGCAAAACTTTCACTAAAAGGTTTATATCGCGAGGATGAAGTCCGATACTGGGTTCATCAAGGATATATAGCGATCCTACAAGGCTGCTGCCTAAAGTTGTTGCCAGATTTATTCTTTGTGATTCACCTCCTGAAAGAGTAGAAGATAAACGGTTCAATGTCAAATAACTCAATCCTACGTTATTTAAATAGTCTAAACGGTTATTTATTTCTATCAGAATTCTGCCGGCAACTTCTTTTTCATAATTATTTAATCTTAAATTTTTAAAAAAATCTTTCAATTCACTTATAGGCATCATCACTAACTCCTGAATTGTCTTCTTATTCAATTGTACATATTCCGATTCCTTTTTCAGGCGGGTACCTTTGCATTCGGGACAAAATGTCTTACCTCTGTATCTAGCTAACATTACCCTATATTGAATTTTATATTTCTTCTTCTCAAGATACTTAAAGAAGGCATTAAGGCCTCTAAAATGTTTGCTGCCTCTCCAAATAATTTGTTTTTGTGCATCTGATAATTCAAAATATGGTTTATGAACTGGGAAATCTATTTTATCGGCATTAAATATTAACCGATTCTTCCATCTTTGCATTTTTTCACCCTTCCAGCAGACAATAGCATCTTCATATACTGAAAGACTTTTATTTGGAACAACCAGGTCTTCATCGATACCGATAACTTTACCATATCCTTCACAATTGGGACATGCACCTACAGGATTATTAAAGCTGAACATATGTACTGAAGGCTCTTCAAATTTTATCCCGTCCAACTCAAACACATTTGAGAAACTTTTTTCTTTAATCTTACTTTCTTCCAGAATCCTTATAATACAAATTCCTTCACTAATCTTATAAGCCATCTGAGAAGAATCAGCAAACCTGCTTTTTGAATCTTCATCACGCTTAACTATTATCCTGTCAATAACGACATTAATTTTCGAATGTTCACTGATGCTACTATCTTCAACTACTTCATTAATTTTTCTGAAAATTCCATCAATTTCAATACGGACAATTCCCTGGTAATTCAAATCTATCAAATGCTGAGTAATACTCAAATTGCCGGTTATCTTTAATGGTGCAAGTATAAGTAATTTTGTACCTTCTTTAAAAGATGTAATATAATCTACAACATCTGATACCGTGTTTTTTTTAACCACCTTGTTAGAAACAGGAGAATATGTTTTACCAATTCTGGCATATAGCAATTTCAGATAATCGTAAATTTCGGTTGATGTCCCGACAGTAGAACGAGGATTTCTCGTATTAACTTTCTGCTCAATTGCAATTGCAGGTGGAATACCCTTAATGGAATCCGCTTCCGGTTTATTCATTCTTCCCAAAAATTGCCTGGCATAGGATGATAAACTTTCAATATATCTACGCTGTCCCTCAGCATAAATCGTATCAAATGCTAATGATGATTTCCCTGAACCGGAAAGACCTGTAATCACAATTAATCTGTTGCGGCTAATAACCAAGTTAATGTTTTTCAGATTATTAACACGTGCCCCGGATATAATAATAGCATTCTTATTTTTGTTCGATTTTTTCTGCATATTTATCGGAAATTGTTCTATAGTTTGCTTTTTAACAAAATTTAACTATTTTTAAGCTGTAAAATTATTGGATATATATTAAAAAATAATTTACTTGCAATATATTTTTTAACTACTACTCAAAAATAAGGAGGACTGCTTATCGAGCGAATATCTACCACTTGAATTTAGAATCATAAAAAGGAGGTAGTTTTGAAAACATATAATCGCTCTGATTACGAACTTGTTAAGCAGTTCATCGATGGTAATCAATCCGGTATAGAACAATTAATCAATAGATATAGAACAAGGGTATATACATACATTATATTAATTGTTAAAAAACAACATCTTGCTGAAGATATCTTTCAGGAAACTTTCATAAAGGTAATAAAATCAATATTAGATGGAAAATACAAAGAAAACGGGAAATTTCTTTCATGGGTCATTCGTATTGCACATAATCTGATAATTGATTACTATAGAAAAATAAAGCAGCTAAATACGATATCCAGGGATGACTTTGAAATAGATATTTTCAATTCCAGCAAATTTTCAGGGACAAATATTGAAGATCACCTGATAAATAAGCAGGTTACAAAAGATATTAAAAATCTTATTGATGAGTTGCCACCTGACCAGAAAGAGGTTATTATATTAAGGCATTATTGTGATCTCAGTTTCAAAGAAATTGCCGAACAAACTAATGTTAGCATTAACACAGCATTAGGAAGAATGAGATATGCTCTTATTAACCTCAGAAAGCTTGTAAATGAAAAGAAACTAAGTTTAGCTTTACAATAGTAAAATAATCTGTTTTATTCACAATATTTTTTAATTTGAGGCGTTAAGATTGCAAAGTAATTATTTATAATTTAATTAATATTTATTTTGCCTATGGATAAAACCTCTACTCTTTGTTATCTTATCAAATCTCTTTCAAATAAAAATAGTCCTGGTATTCATGATTTAGAATCACATTTCGATGAAGATGACGAAGATATAAAAGATGTTTATGATTATCTTAATAATCTGAAATCAGACGTACGCGAAGAAGTAATTCATAAAATAATCGATTTTGCAAAGAATTACCAGGAGAAAATGTTAAAATGAATTATTTTTTAGTTGAATAAACAAGACAAAAACCGACAGAAAAAATCTGCCGGTTTTTTCTTTCCAGGAGTCATAATCTCCCTAATAACGTCAGTTTCATAATGAAAATTGATTATGAAAGCAATTTGTCTTTAAATAACCGACGTTGCTTGAAAATCAATATTTAATCTATAATCATATTTTTTATTATTTTTAGCTGGTTGTATATTAACAAAATAATTTATAATGAGCATTTCAGGCAATCTGCAAAAGTTGTACCAGCAAATTCCCGGCAACGTTAAGCTTGTTGCAGTATCAAAAACCAAGTCTGAAGATACTATTTTAGAAGCCTATAATGCCGGTCATAAAATTTTTGGAGAGAATAAAATTCAGGAACTTGTAGAAAAACACAAAAATCTGCCAAAAGATATCGATTGGCATATGATCGGACATTTACAAACAAATAAAGTAAAATATATTGCTCCTTTCATTAGTCTTATTCATTCTGTTGACAGTATTAAACTATTAAGCACTATTAATAAGGAAGCATTAAAAAACAATCGTGTTATTGACTGCTTACTACAACTCAAATTAGCAAAAGAAGATACAAAATTCGGATTAACTTTTGACGGAATTAAAAATATCCTGGGCTCCCGGGAATATAAAGAATTCGAAAATGCAAGAATAGTGGGACTAATGGGTATGGCGACCTATACTAATGACAAATCTGTTATTAAGGATGAATTCACATTTCTTGCTGATAGTTTTAGAGAAATAAGAGGAATATTCTTTAATAACTCTGATTATTTTAGAGAACTGTCTATGGGAATGTCCGATGATTATCTTATTGCAATTGAATCCGGCTCAACTATAATAAGAGTTGGCAGCATTATATTTGGAGCCAGATATTAACTTTCCGCTTTTAATAATTTCAACATTTCATTAAACAGGGGCAGCTTATCAGCAGAAATAGATTTTTCATTAGCTTGCAGAATATGTATACATTCTTGCTGAATATCGCGATTAATATTACATAATGATTCTTCCACAACAGTAAATGCTTCAAGTGCCGTTTGATAATCCCTCTCAATGAATATTTTGATAAAAGTTGATAAATATTTACTGAAATCCAGTCTTGATTGCCAGAATGTTGCAATAACATCCGCTGTATCAAATCCAAAATCCTTTGTGGATATTTCATTAATAAGAACCGATACGGCATTTCTATCCTTAATATCACAAATTACTTGCAGGATATCTTTTTTAATAATATTCTGAGTATTTTCATTAATCAGTTCAAATAAATGCGGTATTATGTTTACTGTACTGCTTTCCTTTACTCTCTGTATCGCCTCAAGAACAATTCCAGTATCAGCAGATTGTAATTTATTTAAAAGTAGTATATCTTTTTTCTTATCCTCGTTCATGTTATATTATTTGCTATTGAAATATTCAAAGTTAATATAAGGTTAACAAAATGCTATTTGAAATTCTGTTTGATTAAAAGTATTAATATGTTATGCCCTGGTCATTTTAAATATAAAAAATATTCAAGTCTCTGTATTATTTAAGTTACCGGTTTTTAAATGCTTTTTTTATATTCGATTAAAAGTATATTTCTTGTAGTATTGTTAATCTTAAATCTTTCATCAATTCTGTAATCAACAATCCAGATTATATCCTCACCTGAGGTAAGAAGCCAGACATTTTCTTTTTCGGGTATAGATAGTTTATAGTCTATAAAAAAATCACTTAATTTTTTAAAGCTTTTCATACCCAAAGGCATAAAACGGTCTCCTTTTTTCCACTTCCTTAATTCAATCGGATATGAAATTTTATCAGCATCCAATAAGGCATATTTTCGATCCTGTGGAATGCAATAGTTTTCAGGACGGTTGAATCTTGTTATAATTAATGGTAGAGGGCATTCTATTTCAGCTATGTCTTCATTAATCCTTGTAATATTACTCTCAGATTTTCTTATAGCCGTAATAATAAGAGCTGTTCGATCTTTTATTATCCTATGTGTTTTTGAGTAGAATTTCTTACCCGGAATATCATAAAGACTTGAGATGATGTTTTCAACAGTCTGATAATTAAAGCCATAATCTTTAACGATTTCAAAAAGGACACTGTCAATGGGTTTTATGTCTTTCAATTTTTCAATGTCAATTAGATAATTATTTGATGATTCCTTTATAAAAATTTCCGACTTAATTTTCTCAATTGATTTATTCAGAATGGTCTCAGAATCTTTTAGTCTTTTAATAGTTTCATTCATTGTTATATTAAAATCCGTATTGATCCTATTAAATAACGGAATAATATCGTGCCGGATTTTATTGCGTATATATTTGGTTTCAATATTGGATGAATCTTCTCTAAAGGTTATTTTACAGTCTTTTGTATATTGCAGTATTTCCTTTCTCGATGCAAACAACAGAGGCCTTATTATATTTTTAAACTTTGGTTTAATTCCGGTTAATCCTCTGATTCCTGTGCCTCTTAAGAGATTAATAAAAAACGTTTCAACAGTATCATCAAGATTATGGCCGATAGCAATATATTTATAGCCATATTTCAGCCTGATTTCATTAAACCACTTATATCTTAATTTCCGGGCTGCCATTTGGATTGATAAATTATTCTTCCTGGCATAATCTTTAGTGTTAAATTCTTTTGTATGAAAAGCAACGCTTTCATGTTTTGCAATGCCTTCAACAAATTTTTGATCATCATCAGACTCTTTTCCCCTGAGTTGAAAATTACAATGAGCAATACCAATATTAAAGTTTTTCCGTATAAAAAGATTTAGCATAACCATTGAATCCACTCCCCCACTTACTCCAAGTAATATTTTACATTCCGGAGTAAAAAGATCATTGTCGCTAATATATTTTTCAAATAATTCCAGCATTATTTCTTAACCGTTAATTTAATACCTGATTAATAGCTTTTGCTTTCAACAGACATTCATTGTATTCATTTTCAGGTATTGATTTTGCTGTTATTGCGCTACCCACCATATATGACAAATATTGTTTTGTGCTGTTATACAATATACTTCTTATTACTACATTAAAATCAAAATCGTTTTCAGGTGTAAAATATCCTACAGCTCCTGAATACATACCTCTTTTTGTATTTTCATATTTTTCAATTAACTCCATGGCTTTAACCTTTGGTGCACCGGTCATAGAGCCCATAGGAAATGCATTTTTAATAGTGTCAATCATGTCATCTTCTGATTCCAGCTCAGCACTGATTGTTGAAACCATCTGATGAACCTGTTCAAATGTATAAATCCCGCAAAGCTCCTCAACTTTAACGCTTTCTTTTGCTGCTGATTTTGAAAGATCATTTCTTACCAGATCAACAATCATTACATTTTCTGCAATTTCCTTAGGATCAAGTTTCAGCTTATTTTTAAGATGTTGATCTGATCTTTCACTTTTACCCCTGTTTATGGTACCTTTCATTGGTTGAGAAATGATTTTCGATCCCATTTTCTTAAGAAATCTTTCAGGGCTTGCTGAAATTAAATACTTGTCGAAAAGCCTGAAAAAACATGAAAAGGGTGTTGGAGAGACATTCTTAAGCTTTGTATAGATATCTAATGGATTTATATTCTGATTCTCACAGTAATATTCCTGACAATAGTTGATTTCATAAATATCCCCTCTAAAAATATGCTTTTTTATTTTATTAACAGTGTCAGTATATTCATGAGGTGGTATTCTTCGTTTAATATATAAATCACTAATTTTTTTATGCTCTATTATTTCAATATTTTCAATTGAATTAATAATTAAATTAATTTTATCTTTTGAATAATACTTCTCGAGGTATTGAATTTCCAGATTATTTTCTTTAATAACAAAAACTAACTTAGGTTGATAAAATTTCAAATCAGGAAATCCAATTCCATCAAAATTTCCTGAAGTTAAATTCTCTATTTCATTCTTCAAATCATAACTAAAATAGCCAAATAACCAATCGTTCTTACAATGTACAAATTCCTTTAATGAAGCAAAGGCATCATTTTCACCGGGCTCCAGTATATCATTAAAGTCTATTCCTGCAACTGTATCATATGTATGATAAAATAATCCCGCTTTGCTTTGACCATAATAATTATTACTGTCAAGATAACAAAATACAGGATATTGATTCATCCATACTATAAGTTTCTGTCTGAAACTATCCGGATCAAACAACTTATATTTTACTTTAGCTCGCATACTGCAAAAATAAAAAAAGCATAATATATAACTCCAATCAGTTTACTAAAAATCGATGATTTCAGGGGAAGAAATAAAGAAATAATCAGGTTTTAGCCTTTTTTCACCGGAAATGCTGAAATTCTCCTTATCTGCATTTATAGGTGCAGTAGGATAAAAAGCTAATTTTATCTGGAAAGTATTAAAAACCAGTCTTTCATTACGTAACCGCATACCCACACCAAGACCTGAATACAGCTTATTTGAAAAGATAAGATCATCACTTTCACCAATAAGTCCAATGTCCATAAAGCCAAACATTACAAATCTGAATCCAAAAAGATAATACGGAGTAAAGGCATTTGCTTCAAGATTAGCTGTAAGTTTTTGTGTTCCTTTAAGCTGATTACTTCTTTTCAGGCCATGTATACCCTGATTATTTTCAATACTTACAAATTCATCTTCAAACCTGTTAATTCCAATTTTATAATTAGCATTTAAGAATATGCGATACCTATATCTTCCCTTATTTAAAAGATGTGTAAAATACTTTGAAGTAAGGCTAATTACATTTTGCTTAAAAGCATTCTTATGATAGAATCCCCCCAGGTCAAAACGATTATACAGATACCCGAATTTCCACAAATAAGTACCATGTGATAAACTAGTACCCAGGTACGGCCTTTTTAAGTACTCACTAAATTCAAAGCCTGCAATAAATTCTAAAAGAATGCCGAATGGAATATCTTCTGTTTGACTAAATCCATAAATCAGATGACTTTTAAAATAGCCCTGTTTTGATATTGCAGCACTTCCAAGTATCATATATCTGTCATGAAACTCATAAAGTATGTCAGAAGATGTAGTCGGCCTGTCAGAATATGTTTTCCTCATGAATCTGCCTGAAAACATTAAATTTGTCCTGCTATTAGTCAAAAAATTCTTACTGCTTGTTATATTGAAAGATCGTCCTACCCAGAAATCATAATTATTGAAATTAACAGGTTGATCTTCCAGGATAGTATCCAGAAGCTCAATGCTTCTTCTTGTATCATTATATTCAATAATTGCCCCACCGGCATATTTTATGTTAGGTGTAAAAAACCTTCTCTGGAATTCTATTTTGTAATATTCGGTTTCGTATTTTTTTAAATATCTAAAATTGCTTGATATAAAGCTTCCTGAAATATTATTTATTTTATAAATGCCCTCATAACCCAATAATGTTGGTTTTTTTGTATTCCAAAAAACATTGTACTGATTCTCATGTCCCCACCCAAAGATATTTTTATTCCATACGCCAAACTCACCTGAACTTACACTGCTTATCTCCATTCCAAATCCAACCGCCCACTTTTCTTTGACTACCACAAAGATATCAACAGTATCAGCATTTGGTATGTTAGGTACAATAAGAAATCTAACATCCTCAATAAACGGCAGTTCTCTAATAACTCTTTCATTATCTGAAAGTGTTACAGCGTTAAATAGATCACCATCGTTTATTAATAAGTAATTTCTCAGGATTTTTTCATTAGTCTTGAAATGAAATTTATTACCGGTTTTTTCGATCCATGTAGAGGCTTTTTTTGATGTATCGGACACTGTTGGCCCAAAAACTTCCAGCTGCCTGAAGCTAATACTTTTTATGACACTATTATTATACCTGACAAAAGGAATTTCACTTGTATGGTTTTCCTGGTTGGCAGTTATTTCGTTTTCCGTAGAATTTACTATTAGATTTAATATTTCTTTCGTTAGTTTTTTATTTTCAGCCTTTACTTTTAAAGAATCATTTAAACTCCCGGACTTTCGCTTATTGGAAGATATATTTTGTTTTGCTGCAGAATACGGCAATTCTGAAATAATGCAAGTAAGAAATTCAGTATTCAGGGAAGAGTTCAATAAATATGACATCTCTGTCTGGCCACTTAATCTAGTAACTAAAATATTGATGCCCAGAATGTATAAATACTTATAATGAGTTCTTATATAGAAAATTATTTTAATCTTTTTACTTATTTACTATTCTTACTAATCTATATTCTAACTCCAGCTAAAATAATATCTTTAATTTCATTAGTTGCAGAAATTACTTTATCAATATATTCTATAAAAAACGATTCCTGAATTTTTATATTACTATTCTGTTGTTCATTTAAAAGCATTAAGATATCCTTATTACCTGACTTTTTACTGGCTTCTTCAATATACTTAAGTAAATTATTTGAAAAAATATAAAAGCCGTCATGCTTTGATAGCTTAATATCAATACTATTGAAATCGTTTTGATTTTGAGTACTATTATTTAAATTTTCACCTTCAATTTTCTCAGCTTTTCCGTTTTTTAAAATAAAAAGAGGGATATTTAATCCTGAATACTGCAATTTATGATTCTCCCTGTCAAAAATGCATAAAGCAAGGTTCATACTATTAAATGCAATGGAACCATTCTCAGGATTCTCTTCATATTTCTGTAACGTAATTCTCAAATCATCTAATATATTGACTGTATTAAAGTTATCTTTTTTATTGATGATTTTATTAGTAACAGTAACACCTAAAATATTCATTAACACATCAGAGATACCTTGATTTGTTCTATTACAAAGAACTATAATAATTTTTCCCTTTTTTTCAGTAATCCAGAAAATATTACTGCTTATATTTTCCGGTGTTTTTATTATTATGAAATTATTAGGTAAAAGATTATTAACAAACTCATGTGATGGCAATAATGACTTTTGGATTAAACCTGCATAATGAAGATTTGCATCCGTATGTGTTGCATTCTTTTCTTTAGTTTTGGGTTCATCTTTTTCATTCAGTATTCTTTTATACCTGTCAAGTTGAGTAATATTCTTCACTTTAGCCAGAACCTCAACTCTGTCAAATGGTTTTGAAATATAATCATCTGCCCCGGCATCAAGTCCTTTTATCATTGAATCCCTGTCATCCAGTGCAGTGATTAATATTACAGGTACATTTTCCAATAATTCATGATCCCTGAGTTTCTTACATACTTCAAATCCATCTATACCAGGCATCATAACATCCATTAAAATAAGATCAGGTTTTACCAGCAGTGCCTTTTCAAATGCCTGTTTTCCATTTTCTGCATAATATAAATCAAAATTTTCGGGAAATAGAATTGCTTCAAGCAACTGCCTACCAATTGGTTCATCATCAACAATTAATACTTTACTCAACTTTTCCATCTGCCTTTTATATTATATATTCTTTACGGAATTATGCATTTCCTGAATAATTACAATAGATATTTACAATACTCATAATTTACTAGTAAAAATATAATAATTTTTTTATTTATATACCAGATATATTGTATAAAAGAAAAAGTCAATATTACTCATTGCTGGATTATTTAACTAAATATTAACAAAATTATGTAAAAGTATTAGCAGTACTTTCTGTTAAGAAATTGAAGAAAATAAACTTGTAATAAACTCAGATAAATGATACATTTGATATATGTAGCATTGGTATGATAAACTGCTGCGATACTATAATTATATTGATTTAAACAGAATCTTGCTTATTAGAATGTAATCCGGATGACTGAAACTATTTTAAAATCTTTGTTGCGGTTATTTGCAATCTTTGCCCAATCAATGGATGATGAGAAATTTGAGTCAACCAAGGGTATTATTGAATCCTATTTAAGGCAATTAGTTAATCCCGGTAAAATTAATCAATATCTGATGATGTATGAATTTTACTACAAAGGATTAAAAGAAAAAGTAAAATTAGTGGTAAATAAAAGGCATTCGTTATATTCTGTGAAATCCTTGATTATATGTGAACAGGTAAATAAAGTATTACAGCAAAAACAAAAAGCATTATTGCTATTGCAAATTCTGGATATTCAGAATTTAAAAGGAGAGATTAATGAAGCAGAAACAGATTTTTTAAAAACTTTGGCGATTACTCTTAGATTCAGTGAAGAAGAGTTTAACGATTGTAAAGCATTTATTTTTGATTCTATTAATAACATACCTGTTAAAGAAAATGTATTAATTATCGATAATAATAAAGAACCTGGATATAAAAATATTAAGCATATACAGAAGAATTATATAAAGGGCAAATTGCTTTTCTTATTCATACCATCAACAAATATATATGCCTTCAGGCATGTTGAAAAAGATGATCAATTATCTCTGAACGGAAGAAAAATAAAACTTGACAGAACTTATGTTTTAGAAAAAGGAAGTTCAATAAGAAGTCCAATATTAGGGCCTATTTATTATAGTGAGATCGCTAATCTGTTCCTTAAATCTAAAGTAGATTTTAAACTTAAATTCTCTGCTACCGATATTGAATTTCGTTTCCGAAATAGTACAAACGGAATACATCCATTTAGTATTTCATTGGAATCCGGGCAGCTAATTGGGATAATGGGTGGTAGTGGTGTTGGAAAATCCACATTGGTAAATGTATTAAATGGCAGTTTGAAACCAACGGGCGGACAAATTCTAATAAATGGCTATGATGTAAACACAGAAAAAGAAGAACTTAAAGGAATTATTGGCTATATTCCACAGGATGATTTACTTATAGAAGAATTAACAGTATTTCAGAATCTATATTTTAATGCTAAATTATGCTTTAAAGATTTTTCGAATAATGAGATTATTGAACTCGTAAATAAGGTTCTTACAGGTCTCGATTTAAATGACGTTAGAGATTTGAAAGTTGGTAATCCACTTAAAAAATTTATTAGCGGAGGCCAAAGGAAAAGATTAAATATTGGCCTTGAGCTAGTTAGAGAACCCTACATATTATTTGTTGATGAACCAACTTCAGGCTTATCGTCAACTGATTCTGAAATGGTAATGGATCTTTTGCAGGCACAAACTCAAAAAGGTAAGTTACTAATTATTAATATTCATCAACCCTCATCTAATATATTTAAATTATTTGACAAGCTTTTGGTAATGGATAAGGGTGGCAGGGTTGTCTATTACGGGGATCCTTTAGATGCCGTTGTATACTTTAAAACTTCCAATCAATTGCTTAATGCCGAGGAAAGTGAATGTTTGTCTTGTGGCAACGTTAATCCCGAACAGGTTTTACAGATATTAGAGGCAAAGCAAGTTTATGATTCCGGGGAATTTGCGAAAGAAAGATTAGTAACAGCTGATGAATGGTACGATTTATATAAAAAAAGTATTGAACCTAAATATAAAGATAGTTTAAAAGTCAAATTGGATATACCTAAGAACTTTTTTAGTATCCCCGGCAAACTTAAGCAATTCACAATCTTTACTTTAAGAAATCTGTATTCAAAGATTACTGACAAACAATATCTTGCAATAAATCTTTTAGAGGCGCCTTTATTAGCATTCATACTTGGCATTTTTACCAAATATAATATTGGCACTGCTGATAATCCCAATGCATATATATTTAGTGAAAATATTAATATGCCGGTATTCATATTCATGGGAGTTATTGTAGCATTATTTCTCGGCCTTATGGTTAGTGCGGAGGAAATAATAAGAGATCAAAAAATCATCCAGAGAGAATCATTTTTAAATCTTAGTAAATTAAGCTATTTCAATTCAAAAGTAATTTTGCTCATAGTGCTTTCGGCAATACAGACTCTATTATTCGTTATTATTGGTAACTGGTTTATGGTTATTAAGGGTATGTTTATTCCATTCTGGCTAATGCTATTCTCTGCTTCCTTATTTTCAAATATGCTAGGTTTAAATATTTCAAACAGCTTAAAATCAGTTGTGTCTATTTATATTTTAATTCCCTTATTGCTTGTTCCGCAAATTTTACTGGGCGGAGCCATGGTTGATTTCGACAAACTAAATAAGCGTATATCTTCACAATTTTTTGTGCCGTTTGTTGGAGATATTATGGCCTCACGGTGGGCTTATGAAGGACTGTCAGTTTATCAATTCAAAAATAATAAGTTTCAAAAGCAAATTTATGACTTAGAAATGAAAGAGAGCCATGCTTCATTTATGATGAATTATTTGGTTCCTGAATTGCAGTTAAAATTAAGTCACTGTGAGAAAAATTTTGTTGCCAACGAGAATCAGAAAAAGCTTGAAAATAACCTTATCTTAATTGTTAACGAATTAAATAAAATAGTTGAATTTGATAATATACCCGTTTTTAAACAACTTAATAATTTAAACATAAATTCATTTAATATCAAAACCGCCCAGGAAGCCCAGAATTATTTATCCAGATTAAAAAAATATTACACTGCTCAATTAGCTAAAGCAATTGATAATAAAGATATTAAACTAAATGAACTACAGAAAGCATATGGGGGATTTACTAATTTGTTGAAACTAAAGAATGAACATTATAATGAAAGAGTAGCGGAATTAGTTTTAAATAGCAGAGATAATGTGAAAATCACTGAATACGGAAAAGATCTGATTCGAAAAGCCGAACCCATATATAAATTACCGGAATCAAAATTTGGAAGAGCTCATTTTTTCGCACCTGTGAAACGAATTGTAAATATTTATATTAGCACATATTGGTTTAATTTAGGTGTAATTATGCTAATGATTATTATTTTATATATCTCCCTTATCTTTGAGTTGTTAAAAAAATTAATTAACTTTTCTGAAACAATTAATATTAGAAACTTAATAAAAAAAACTTCCCGAATTTATTAAGTGTCTAATTATTTTATTAACTTATATATAGTGTGTATTTAATAGTTAATAAACATAAAATTTATATATTTAAATTATTTTATATATATAAATAAATTATGTTTCTTATTTTTAAAAAATATGTTGATGGATTAATATTTTGCAGTGAGCGTGTAATTTTTTTCAGTAAATTTTAAACATAATATTTTATATAAAATGGTTCGATTTAGGCTTTTATTTCTGTTGTTTATTTTATTAGCAACTCATAGTTGTAAACAAGACGGCTCATCATCAAATGATTCTGATTCATTTGACGAAGATACCAGCGGTTTTGCCCAACTGGAAACTGAATTAAAAGATGTATATTATCGTTTTCCATCTCCCGGTGAGATGTTCAGATTTATTGATAGTTCAGGTTTACAATTTGATAACACATTATTATTACCGGTTAAAAATGCTGATAATTATCTTGATTCAAAGTCACAAGCAGTAAATCTTGGCATATACGTTGCCGATCTTGCATATATAACCCTGTTTCAGAGATATAAAGAATCGATGGATTATTTGCATGTGATCTATATATTAAGTGAAAAAATCAGAATTTCTTCTGCATTTAATAAAAATCTGGTCATCAGGATAGAAAGTAATATTCAAAACATAGATTCTTTAAAAGTAATTTCAGACAATGCATTAACAAGTCTTATAAATTATCTTGTTAGAAATAATAAAGAAAATACTTTTGCAATAATATCGATGGGAGGTTTTGTAGAATCTTTATATTTATCTCTTAATTTGGTTAGTTCTTATAGTTCTGAAAATCCGACAATACAGCGTATAATTGATCAAAAGATTGCGTTTGATAATTTAATTAGATATTCAAATGAATATTCGGATGATCCAAATGTTAGAAGTATATTGGAAATTGCAGAACCATTAACTGAATTCTTTAATAAAATTACTTTTATTGAGAAGAAGACGAAAGTATCGAAAGCTGAAGACGGAAGAATTATTATTGGAGGAGGAAAGCAACTTAAAATCAATGAAGAAGAATTTTATGAATTTAAAACAGTAGTAACAAAAACTCGCAAAAATTTCATTCAAATTTATCAAAACTGATAATTTTGAATTTTCAAAAAATGAAAATTAGTTTAAACATGAAATATATATTTGGTTTTATATTATTAATTATACTCACCTTAAATGCTTTCTCGCAAGATTGTACAGGCTATCATCAATTTCATTGTCAGTATGCCGATTATACATTCTTTTATAGCAGACAATCAAAGAGCGCCCTCTTCAAACGTGGTCAGTCTTCAGAGCTAAGAATTATCGCCTACGGCGGAGAAGATTATTATATAGCAGTATGTGCTCACAGAAAATTTGGTAATATACATTTAGTAATCAAGGAAGATAGTGAAGATAGTACTCTTATATATGATAATGCAGATTATGAATATAATGAATCCATTAATTTCACTAATGAGGTTACCCGAAATTTGATTATTGAAGTTTCTGTACCCGAAGATGCTGCAAAAGATAATAAAGAAAGAAGATGCGTAGGAGTTGTTGTACAGTTTCGAAAGACGGATTTTGATTTAAAGAAATCAAAAAGTACCGGATTTTAATATTTTTCAGTTATATGTCCATATTATCATTACATTTGCAATATTTTTAATTAAAGTAATTTTAAGAGCTAAATAAAAGTTTTTATGACAAAAAGGATTTTAAATATTCTTAAGTATATTGTATTATTTGGAATCGGAGCATTTATTTTTTATAAAATATATAAAGGAGAGTGGGGCAAAGTAAAAGAAGCACTTAAAAATATTAACTACTTTTGGATTGGTGTTTCTATATTTTTTAGTATTCTAAGTCAGATTAGCAGGGCAATAAGGTGGAATATGTTAATCAGGCCCCTCGGCTATAATCCGCGTTTCAGAAACACTTTTCTATCAGTGCTGGTTCTTTATCTTGTTAATCTTATTGTACCAAGAGGTGGAGAAGTGGCACGTTGTATTGTGCTATCCAAATCGGATAAGATTCCTTTTACAAAATTAGTAGGTACAGTATTTGTTGAAAGGCTGGCTGATCTTATTACACTAACCATTTTGTCAATAATAATTTTAATCTCACAAATTAGTCTGTTGATTAAATTATATAATTCTATTAAGGCAGTCCAGACAGGCATTTCAAAAATATTTAGTATAGAGACTCTTATTATTGTAATTGCTCTGTTATTAGTTTTTTTGGCAGGCCTTTTTCTGTTCAGAATAATAATTAATAAAAATTCAAATAAAGACAGAACCTTTATATTAAAATTAAAAGAACTAAAAAAGAATATTGTTGAAGGTGTAAAATCTATCGCAAATCTAAAAAACAAATGGAATTTTATAGGCCATACGCTTTTAATTTTTCTATTGTGGCTGTTAATGCTTTACGTTATTTTTCTGGCTTTTGAACCTACCAGTCAACTATCAATATGGAATGGTATTGTTACTTTTCTGATAGGGGGATTGGCAATGTTATTACCTATTAGCGGAGGTATTGGTATATGGCATTTAGCTGTTAGCTATACCCTGGTAATATTTGGCATTTCAATTGATAATAGTGAAATTTTTGCATTGATAGCACATTCTACAACAAATCTTATATATTTGTTGCTTGGATTAATAGCTTATATCTGGCTATTTGCATTGAATAGTAAAATGTTTAAGTTAACAAAAACAGAATAGTCTGGCTTAAGCCCTTATGAAAAAGCAAATACATAAATTCCGGAATTTCTGTTTCATGCAATATCAATCGAATCCAAAAAGCAAATATTTGTATTAATTAGTTGTATATTCAAAACTTTATTAATTTTTGTACAACAATAGGTTAAATAATGAGATACAATACAAATAAATCAGGTTTCTTCTTTTTCTTTTAAATTTTTTTATATATTTGAACTTTTTATTGATAAATTATTTCTGAATAACGGATATTTATTTTGAAATATTAAAGATTTGAATTCTGATAATTTTTCAGATTGATTGCTGACCAACATTACTACTACCTTAACATCCCTTATTAAATATTAACAAGGGCAAGAACTCTAAAATTAGAGAATAATACTAATAAGTTAATTCTTATAAAAGTATCTTAGGTAAATATATAATTTACTTAAATGTTATTTATTATGATATTATTATTACTATAATACTGGCCTATTGTTAGATAGATTTTTATTTACATATTTTATAAACCCTATTAATTGAAAAAAAATGTCTGCAAAAAGAAAAATTTGGTTATTGAGTTTAGTTTACTTATTTATTAGTATAACCGTTGGATTTTTAAATAAAGCAAATAGTCAGCAATTAGCTGATCAACCTCTGGATTGGATGTCGCAAGTTAAAACTGCCATTTCCAGCACTTCATTACAAAAGATTCCCGCAACTGTCCGATCATTAATCAATGCACCGGCTGAATATCTGGAAATGAATTCCAGATTTATGCAGATTACGAAAATTGGAACAGACCAACCGGAAATCGCCCTTCTTGTTAAATTTAATGGAAATATAAAAAGTTTAGAATCTGCTGGAGCAAAAATAGGATCTAAGATAGGCGATATTTACACTGTGAATATCCCAATAAATCGTATGGGTGATCTGGCAGCCCTGAAAAATGTAGTATGTATTGAGCCATCTATGAAGGCTTACCCTACATTAGATAATAGTATTATAGAGAACAAAGCGAATCTGGTGCATCAAGGTAATTATGGAACCACGCCTCCAGTTTATTCAGGTTATACTGGCAAGGATGTAATAGTAGGTGCTATTGACTCAGGAATTGACTGGGAACACGAAGATTTTATTGATGATAATAACAATACTTCAAGAATACTCTATATTTGGGATCAGACACTAACTCCTCAAAATGGTGAATACAATCCTTCAGGATTCACATATGGTGTTGAATATACCCAGACACAATTAAATAATGAGATCGATGGCAGTCCTGCCGGTTTTGTACGTACTGAAGATACTGACGGGCATGGAACTCATGTTACGGGAATAATTGCAGGAGACGGTTCCAGCACAGGAGGAGGAATACCAAATTACACTTACGTAGGAATGGCTCCACAGGCAGACATCTTATTTGTTAAAACCGGCTTTTATTTCAACGAAATTATAGATGGGATTCATTATGCCATGCAAAAAGCCGATATATTAGGAAAACCTCTGGTCATAAATTTAAGTTTAGGCAGCCAGTATGGTGCTCATGACGGTACAAGCTTATTTGACCAGACAATTGACAATGCTGTCAACACGGGAAAAGTGACTATTGTCGTTTCTGCAGGCAATGAGGGTACTGATGTTGCACATGGCAGTTATATTCATGCTGAAGGGAATGTGACAACGGATTCGACAAGTACAATGACATTTTCAGTTCCATCCTATTCAGCAAACAGTAGCGCAGGAAACGACCTTATATTAATTGATATGTGGTATCAGGGAGGAGATGATATAAACGTTAAAATAAATACTCCCAACGGATATACATGGGATGCCAATACAGGCTCTGACAATAATAACAATGCTCTTAATTCACTTGATGGTGCTATTTATATTGATAATGCAGTAAATGGTCTTGATACAAACAATTTTGATCGCGAGTGCTATATACAAATTTGGGATTATTATTCATACAAGACACCGGAATCAGGTACATGGACCATTACCATTACAGGGAATAACATTACCGAGAGCGGCCATTTTGATTCCTGGATTTTTGCCAGCGAGCTAGGGAATGAAAATTCATACTTTACATCCTCATCAGGCTCTAACAGGGAAGTAATTGGATCACCCAGTGCTGCAGAACAGGCAATAACTGTAGCTGCACACACTGTAACTAACTCATGGGTGGATTATTGGGGATCCTCCCATACATATACTGATGCAGTTCTAAATGACCTGGCATTTTTCAGCAGCGCAGGACCAACACGTGATGATCCTGGTTATCTTACAGGAAGGCAGAAACCAGATATATGTGCCTCAGGTTTTGGAGTAATTTCAGCACGTTCATCAGATGCTACCGGGACAAGTAGCTCCACTTCACGGAATGAAGACGGGAAACACCTTATGATGTCAGGTACAAGTATGTCCTCCCCTATGGTTGCTGGCGCTGTAGCTCTTATGATGGATAAAGATCCGACCCTTAGCGGACAGCAAATCAAAACATACCTCGGTAATTCAGCTATATCAGATGCTTTTACCGGCAGTGTGCCGAATAATCTCTGGGGATATGGAAAACTGGATATTTATGAAACCATGCAACAATTCGACCCACCGGAACAAGCACTAAAAATATTTCCTTCATCACAGACTCAATATGAGTTTGCAGGTGATACTGCTTCTTATATTTTAACAATAAAGAATCTGGGTTCCCAAAGTGACAGCTATGACCTTACAGTTTCCGGGAACACATGGCCAACATCAATCTGGGATAATACAGGAACAACAGAAATTATAAGTACAGGGACTATCAGCCCGGATGTAGAATTTATTATTATTGTTAAAGTTCAAATACCTGCAGAAAGTGTGCCTGATGATAATGATGAAGCAATTGTCAGAGCTACATCAAACGGTAATTCTGAAGTATATGCCGAATCAATCATTAATACCGGTGTAGCCCACCCGAGCGGCACTTTGCCCTGGTCAGACGACTTTTCCTCATTAACGTTAGATGATGTTAAATGGACTTCAAACACAGGGACTGCTGAAGTTAACGACAATGGGGCTAATGAACCTAGTTCACCTTATTCATTAAACCTTAACGGAAATAGTACCGGTGGAGATGATATTCAATCACAGTTTATTGATCTTTCAGGTAAGGAGAATGTAATTTTAAGCTACTATTACCAGCAAACAGGTGAAGGAGATTCACCTGAAATCGATGATGATCTTTGGGTAGACTATTACAGCCCTTCAGAAAGCTGGATTAACCTGCGCCAGCATGCGGGAAGCGGTTCGGATATGAGTTCTTACGTGCAGGAACAGGTCTCGTTACCTCCTGATGCCATGCATAAACAATTCAGGATTCGATTTCATAATTCAGGTACTTCAGGAGAATACGATGACTGGTTCATAGATGATGTATCATTAAATATTGTATCTCCACCGGACATTACAGTTACGCCTGCCAGTATAACAGAAACATTATCTGTCGGGGATAGTACTGTTAAAATACTGGAAATTGAAAATTCAGGTGCAGGAGACTTAAATTATAATATTTCAATTGAGTACAATAATCCTGTTTCAGCCATTGATTATTTAAAATTATCAGGTAATACTCATAAAATCAATGAACAAATTTCAAGAAGTGAGTATAGTACTGCTTCATTAAGTTTAAATGAAAATAATAAGCTTACTTCTTCAACCGGCTCTTTACAAATTCACAAACAAAACGCTATTAAAGAAAATGAACTCGATATGATTAGCTATCATCCTGCTAAAATCAATAATAAGATAAAAAATGTAAAAAATGGAAATACTATTTACGTAGATGTAAATAATACAAGCGGTATTGAGGATGGTACACCGGAACATCCGTACAGATTAATACAAACTGGTATTAATAATGCATCAAATGGCTATGTTATTATTGTAAGGCAGGGAATATACAATGAGAACAATATAAGTGTCAATAAAAGCGTAACCCTGCAAGGAAATGGAGCAATTATTAATGGGAATGAAATTGGAGATTTAATCAAAGGATTTATGTTACATCAGGGAGTACAGGGTGCTATTATCAACAACTTTATTATTACTAATTGCTATTGGCCAATTTTTGTTTACGGCACAAGTGGAGGTGGTAATCAAATTATTAATAACACATTAGCCTATAATGCCAGTACTGGTATCCCTATCTTCAATGATTGTATTATAATGAACAATATTGTCACTTTCAATGGAGGATTTGGTATCTGTTACTATGAAGGAGTTCTCCAAAATTCTTATAATGATATCTATGGTAATAGCCTGTCAAATTGGTATGATTGTACTTCTGGCACAGGAAGTTTTTCCAGTGATCCATTATTTGTTAATCAAGCAGGTAATGATTTTCATCTTCAGTCAGGGTCACCATGTATAGATGCCGGTAAT
>CBFCXR010000010.1:0-30810 GCA_965602045.1 uncultured Bacteroidales bacterium
AGATAAAATAGGGCTGTTCAATCTTGGGGCACAAAAGGCTATGGAATTTCTGGATGGCTTCAGGTGGGATGAATATAAAAAATTACGTAAATCTTTATTAAAACCAAAAAGTTAATTATCAATCGTTAATCAATATTCGTTAATCATTGTTTTAATAAAATGATCTTACTCCGGAATATCTCTTCAATAAATTCCTGAATTTTAACATCTCAGCTAATTATAAGTTTCTTTGCCTCTTCCCCCTGTAAATACAATTTTTATCATCACATAACTTGCAGGGATAATTATTCATTTTAACTTCCTTCCCGATTCCAATTACTCCGCTTACTGATTTAAGAGGATACATAAGAGAAGTGTCAGATAATTTAATCCCGCAAAAGTCCTCAGGAAAGAATTTAAAGAGCTTTTGCTGCTCAGAAACATTCCATCCGCAATAACCTGGGCTATATCTATTTGTTATGTTTAATCCTATTTGTTTCATTTCCTCCTGCAATAAACTCTGAATGCTATCCATTGCTGTTTCCACAACTTCAGAACCCAGGACATCAACGATATATCCTTTTATCATTTCCCCTTCTGACATTAGCTTTTTTGACCACTTTCCAATCTCAGGCCCGGCAGTACATAAAAAAAGCGAAATTTTCTCAGCTTTCTTAAGCTGATTTATTACAATTTTCCGTACATCAAAATTTGTAGAATTGACTTTTAGAATATAATTGTCCGTATCTATACTAATATGATCCTTAATAATAAACCCTCCCTGAATTGAACAATAGTGATCAGCAATTTCAAGAATTTCCTTTATTAATTCAGGAACTGGATCAGGTGACATTCCGGGCTCATAGCCCATTACTTTCTCAATTTGCGATTTAGTAATGTTTAGTTCATTGAAATTAAGTTCAAACTTCTTCATCTGCTCCGGGAATTACATAAATCACTAATTTATAATGTTTTCAGAGTCTCACAGTTCTGGCAGTTTCTGCTATTTTCCTGATATGATTTGGTGTGGTACCACAACAACCACCAATTATATTTGCTCCGGCATCTATTAATTGATATACATATGATGCCATTTGTTCCGGTGTTTCAGGAAATATTGTCTCACCATCTTTATATATTGGTAATCCGGCATTTGCATGAATTAATACAGGTATTTTCTTATTTACCTTTCTTATTTCCTCAACAATCTGAATCATTCCTTCAATGCCGTTTCCACAATTTGCACCGATTATCTCAGCACCCTGACTTATGATTTCCTCAACCATTTGAGAAGGCGATACTCCCATCATAGATTTATATTCATTATCAACAGTTTTTTCAAAAGTCATTGTACATATTATTTCACAATCCGTATTTTCCCTTGCTGCTTTTATTGCCAGCTTAGCTTCTTCCAAATCACTCATAGTTTCAATTACAATTGAATCTGCCCCACCCTTTTCCAAAGCAATACTTTGCTCTTTGAAAGCTTCATATATTTCTTCAGATGTTACATCACCCATCATAATGATTTTACCTGTTGGTCCTACTGACCCAATTACATGTCG
Organism: uncultured Bacteroidales bacterium; assembly: GCA_965602045.1. GTDB lineage: Bacteria > Bacteroidota > Bacteroidia > Bacteroidales > UBA10428. The sequence goes on from CBFCXR010000010.1 coordinate 1,545, forward strand.
TTCTTTTCCTGCTGCCCTGCGCGATATTTCTGCCGCAGCTTTATTTATTTCCATAACTCTGTTTGCCAGTCCATAATGCTCCAATTTAAATCTGCTACCACCAAAGCTGTTAGTCTCTATCATATCTGAGCCGGCATCGATATAGCTTTTTGCTATTTCATACACATCATTATAATGCTCAATATTCCAAAGTTCGGGACATTCACCGGGAGCCAGGCCTTTCTTTTGAAGAAAAGTTCCCCAGGCACCGTCAGAAATAAGTATTTCACCGTTCTTGACTTTTTCGTTAATTCGTTGCATAATGATTTTTTTTAAAAAAAGGCATAATCTTAATAATTATATTTAATTACCTGAAATTAAAGTTGTGCAATAGCCAAATTCACAATATGTTAACCCGTTACTAAGCTACAAGCTTATTTAAAAACTCTACCGCTCCCTGAGGATCAGGTGAATAAAAATCTGCTCCTATCTGCCCTCTGAAGTCATCATTAACAGGTGCTCCTCCAATTAATATTTTTGTACCAGGTATTTGTGTCCTTATTTCTTTAACAATTTTTTCCATATTAGCCATTGTTGTGGTGAGTAATGTTGAAAGGCCCACATGGCTTCCTGCATAATTCCTGACGGCTTCTATAAATTTTTCCGGCTTAACATCAGTACCAAGATCTATTACTTCCCAACCATTTCCTTCAATCATCATTGCAACCAGGTTTTTTCCAATATCATGTAAATCACCGGCTACAGTACCTATCACCAAAGTACCTTTGCGCTTTACATCACCGGATTGGAAAAAAGGTTTTAGATGATCCATTGCAGTACTCATTGCCTTGGCTGACATAAGTACCTGAGGGACAAATATTTTATTTTCACGGAATTTTATTCCTACCTTTTCCATTCCTTTAACTAAACCCATAGTAAGGATATCATTCGCATTTACACCCTGTTCAAGCGCTTGTTCTGTTAATTCGTCTGCCCCATCCTCATCTTTCATATCAGGTGGATAAGGAGCAATCTTGTTTATCTTTCCAAATTCAACACAATAGGCAATTTTTTCTAGTATTTCTTTCATAATCAAAGTTTTTAAAATTTATAGATTATTTCTTATTTAAATCATCAGAAAAACTTTTAAATCACATTTACTTTATGAATCGGCCAGGAATACATTAATTCCAAATTTAAGTCCGTAATGAACAAAAAACAATTTCTAAGCTATAGTAAATACAATATTTATAATTAAAGTTATAATTATAATAAATTTTTAATAAAATAGAATTTTTAACCTGCACATTTTTCAATAAATAAACTCACTCCCGTTAAAGATTCTTCCATTTCTTCAATAAATCCCATATGTCCTGACTTTTCGAGGATTAATAATTCTCCTTTCTTATTCAGAATAATCTTCCCCGAGATATCTTCAAAAGAAATATAATTATCTTTCCTTCCAAAAATAAGTAAAACCGGAATCGGACTGTTTTTTAGTATCTCATATTTATCATAACGTTGTTTCATTCCTTCAAGAACAGCTTTTATACCTTCATCAGGTGTTTCATCAGCAATTTTAATTGCCAGTTCAACATCGCCCTTTAGCCTGTCAAGGTTATCATTTGCAAAGGCTTTTGGAATATTAGTTTTAGAGATTAATTCTTTTTTCCCCTGAATAACCATTTCAATTTCTCTATCCCTGTTCTGTTTTTTTTCGCCGGTATCCGCGAAAGGAGTTGAATGAAATAATGAATACCCATGTAACCTGTTAGAATATAAATCCGCGTAAGCCATTGTCACATATCCTCCCATGGAATGCCCAATCAATACGCACTTATCAATATGTAGTTTATTCAATACTGTATCTACTCCTTCAGCCATTATCTCCATCGTATGAGCATCAGCGACAATGCCGGACTGTCCATGTCCGGGAAGGTCAATACAAATAACCCTGAATTTCTTTGACAACTCATCTGAGAATTTGTCCCATATATTCAAAGATTCCAGGTATCCATGCAATAATACTACCACGCTTCCCGAACCTTCATCTTTATAGCGAATGGTTGAATTTCTAAAATTTACTTTGTCAATCATATGTGTTTATATTTCAAAATTTTAACTTTAAGGATAATACCGAACAATATTATGGGTATTTCATCAATTGAGTGAATTATTACAATTGAATTACTATCTGATTTTCTTATTAGTATTTCTCTGTTTTACTAATTAGTATGGTATTAATTTGTAAATATCAATTGAAAATTCTTTGTTTTTAATAAAACAAAATTTATATTGTTGATAGGAATTATCGAGATAAATTATTATATTAAGCAATGTTAAAATTATCTAAAATTATATAACATCCGTTAAAATAGGTTCTGATGAGCAATATTTTTATTTCATCCATAGGGAAAAAACTCATTATGTCACTTGCCGGAATATTTTTAGTAGTCTTTTTACCAGTTCATCTGGGGATAAATATCACATTACTTTTGTTTGAATCACATAAAATTTTCAATATAGCTGCTCATTTTATGAGTTCGAATATTATTATTAAGATATTTGAAATTATATTATTTGCCGGCTTTTTTTTTCATATGCTTTACGGCTTGATCCTGCAAATACAGAATTGGCTGGCCAGACCAAAAAGATATAGAATCCTCAACTTTTCAGAGACATCTATATTCTCAAAATTCATGATTCACACGGCACTTATAATTGCAATATTTTTAGTATTGCATTTACTTGACTTTTATATTAAATTAAAATTCATTGGAAATGTAGAAGAGGTTATATATGACGGCAAAAAATATCATGATCTGGGTTTACTGGTAATGCAAAGGTTTAAAATAGGATGGGTAGTAATAGTATATGTTTTATCGCTTCTGTTTTTAGGATTCCATCTTCATCACGGATTTCAGTCAGCTTTTCAAACTTTAGGAATAAACCATAAAGTATATACTCCGATTATAAAAGTTACGGGAGTAGTTTATACCATTGTTATTACTTTTGGATTTATATCAATTCCGGTATATATATATTTTCTAAAATGAATAATTATTTTATTTACTGGTCATGATAAAACTAGACTCTAAAATACCTGACGGGCCTTTAGCCGAGAAATGGAGTAAATACAAAGATTCTGCCAGGCTTGTAAATCCTGCAAACAAAAAAAAGCTGGACATTATAGTAATAGGTACAGGACTTGCCGGCGCCAGTGCCGCTTCTTCTCTTGGTGAATTAGGCTACAACGTTAAGAATTTCTGTTATCAGGACTCTCCCAGGAGGGCTCACTCAGTTGCGGCACAGGGTGGTATTAATGCTGCAAAGAACTACAAAAATGATGGAGACAGCGTTTACCGGTTGTTCTATGACATGATCAAAGGAGGCGATTACCGCGCCAGAGAAGCAAATGTTTACAGAATTGCAGAAGTGAGTAATGACGTCATAGACCATTATACTTCAATTGGAGTTCCTTTTGCCCGGGATTATGGCGGGAATTTAGACAATCGTTCTTTTGGCGGAGTACAGGTTTCGAGGACATTTTATGCGAAAGGACAAACCGGGCAACAATGCCTGTTAGGATCTTATTCATCTCTGAGCAGGCAAATTAATAAAGGCTCTGTAACGATGTTCCCCAGAAGGGAAATGCTTGATCTCGTAATCATCGATGGAAAGGCAAGAGGCATTATTACCAGGAACCTGATCACTGGTGATATTGAAAGGCATGGAGCTCATGCGGTAGTATTAGCAACAGGAGGTTATGGCACAATCTATTATCTGTCAACACTGGCAGTAAATTCGAATCCCTCTGCCGCATGGAGAGCACATAAAAAAGGAGCTTTATTTGCAAATCCGAGTTTTGTTCAGATACATCCTACATGTATACCACAATTAAATGATTACCAGGCAAAATTAACGTTAATGTCCGAATCATTAAGGAATGATGGGCGTATCTGGGTTCCTAAGGAAAAAGGAGATAAAAGGCTACCAAATGATATACCGGAAAAAGAACGTGATTATTATCTTGAAAGAAGGTATCCGGCATTTGGGAATCTTGTACCAAGAGATGTTGCTTCAAGGGCAGCAAAAGAACGCTGCGATGCAGGTTATGGTGTTGGGAAAACAGGTCTTGCTGTAAATCTGGATTTCAGTGATGCCATTAAAGAACAGGGTCAGCAAGCCATTAAAACAAAATACGGCAATCTTTTTGAAATGTATAAAACCATCACCGGAATAGATCCATACAATGAGCCTATGCGTATCTATCCTGCAGGCCATTATACTATGGGAGGTTTATGGATTGATTATGATTTATCAACTACTATTCCAGGATTATTCGCTATTGGGGAATGTAACTTTTCCGACCATGGAGCCAACCGCCTGGGGGCTAGTTCTTTGATGCAGGCTGCGGGTGACGGGTATTTTATCCTTCCTTATACAATTGGAAATTATCTTGCCGATGATATTAGAACTCCCAAAATATCCATTGATCAAAAAGAATTCGAAGAAACTGAAAAAAATGTTAAAGACAGATTGCAAAAGCTAATTTCTATCAACGGTAAGCAAACTGCTGCATCCTTCCACAAAAGTCTGGGTGAGATAATGTGGAATTATTGTGGAATGTTGAGAAATGAAAAAGGGCTTAAGAAGGCAGCTGTTATGGTTAATGAACTTAAGGAAAAATTCTGGAAAGATCTTAAGGTTCCCGGAGGACTTAATGAAATTAACCAGGAATTGGAAAAAGCAGGAAGGGTTGCTGAATATTTAGAGCTGGCAAATCTTATGATAATGGATGCCCTTAACAGGACTGAATCCTGCGGGGCGCATTTCAGGGAAGAAAGTCAGACACAGGAGGGCGAAGCTAAACGTGATGACAATAATTTTTCATATGTTGCTGCCTGGGAATATGCAGGTGAAAACAATGCTCATATATTACATAAGGAAGAACTAAAATTCGAGTTTGTTGAGGTTAAAGTGAGAAGTTACAAATAAATGAGCATTTGCAATTTTGAAATATATAACTAAAAAATAAAATGAATATTAAATTAAAAATATGGAGGCAGAAGAACGTTAGCTCAAAAGGCGCATTTAAAACATATCATTTTAACGGTGCCTCCCCGGAGATGTCTTTTCTTGAAATGCTTGATGCGTTAAATAATAAAATTATCGATGAAGGAGAAGATCCCGTGGCATTTGACCATGATTGCCGAGAAGGAATATGTGGCACATGTGGAATGTATATAAACGGAAAACCGCACGGACCTGTAAAAGGTGTTACAACCTGTCATCTTTCAATGAGGGTTTTTAAGGATAATCAGACTATTGTAGTTGAGCCATGGAGGGCAAAGGCGTTTCCGGTTATTAAAGATTTAATCGTCGACCGAAGTGCATTTGATAAAATTCAAACAGCTGGTGGATTTATTTCAACAAATGTAGGTTCAGCTCCGGATTCACATGCTATTCCTGTAGAAAAAGAAAAAGCAGATTTAGCATTTGATGCTGCAATATGCATCGGTTGCGGAGCCTGTGTAGCCGCATGTAAAAATGCCTCAGCCATGTTATTTGTAGCTGCAAAAATTTCTCAACTTGCTGCATTACCACAAGGCCGTATTGAAGCAAAAGAAAGAGTTAATAAGATGGTTAGGAAAATGGATGAACTGGGATTTGGCAATTGTACTAATACAGGAGCGTGTGAAGCCGAATGCCCAAAAGAAATCTCCCTGTTTCATATCGCTAAAATGAATAGAGAATATTATACTGCGGGTTTGACATAAAAATCTTATAATATTTCGTTTACGATAATAAAATATAAATCAAAAAAATTATAAAATTTCAGAAATTAATTCTTTGGTCTGTTTATCTATATGCGAAAATATTTGAATTATTAAGCTTTATTCCAATTCGACAAGATTAATTTTTATACCTGTTTCCATTTCAAAGTCTTCAATTTCATCAATCATATCAGGATCTTCCGGATCGTAATACCAAACAACTGTAACATTTCCATTATTATCCTGATATTTTTTTAAAATATCTAACATGTCAAGAATTAATCTCGAAGAATTAGTATTAAAATAAGTAAGCTTGAAATTGAAAGTCAGTGGTTTCTTTACTTCATCAGTATACCTGACAATCCAATCAAGCAGGGGAGAGTAAAATTTGAATGTCTCTTCCATATAAGATTCACCTGATATTTCACAAATACCTTTATCAGCATTAAAATTAACTTCAGGATAGTATGGTGAATCAGGAACTTCTTTAATTACTATATTCTCCATTTTTTTGATTTTTCTGGTTAACTAAATTTAAGAAATTTTAATTAATTATTTATCTAATTTCACTGATAATGTAAAATAAGAATGTTTCGAATTGACTTCAGATATATTAAAATCCAAGGAATTCCCGCTTAATAAGCTGGTTTGTATAAGTCCTATATGTGCTCCGATATCTCTAATCTTGGCCTGACTTCTTGTTTCGCGCTTTAATACCCTCAGATTTTCTTCACTCAAAGAATTTATCTCAGTACAGTTTCTGGTTAATTTATATGCATCGTTCCTTTTAATAAGGTTGCCTGTAGAAAATAAATAATACTTTTCGTATTCATATAGGATAAACCATCCGATCCCGGATTTAATTCCCTTCTCAACCTCCCTTACTTCTGCTGAGTAATAAGAAACATTTTGCGTGAGCTCAACAAATATTTTATATAACCGGGACAATAGTACCTGATCCGTTTTAATAATTAACTTTAAATAATTACTAATAAAAGAAAGCAGGCTGATAGTTAAGGGTCCATGAAAAGATAAAACTTTTTTCGCGTGACAGTCTTTAAGATTCATAAGTAAATTTTCAGATATTTATAAAATCCTTAGTCCTAATAATGTAATATCATCTCTTTGTTCTTCATTTTGCATAAAATCCTCCAGTACTTTTTCTATTCTACTCTTTTGTTCTTTAACTGACAGATCAAATGTATCTACTAAAATTTCCTCAAGTTTTTTACTGCCAAATCTTTTCCTGTCAGGGCCATTCTGATCAATAATTCCATCAGTTGAAAGATAAATACAATCTCCTTTGCTTAATAATAATTCATGATTACTGAAATTCAGCTTTTTGATCTTTTCTTCGATTCCGCCTATAGACTTCCTGTCTCCTTTAAGCTTTTTCAGTTTAGCAGTATTTTTCTGTAATATGTATAAATTTCTCTTGGCTCCGGCGAAGACTAACTTTATTCCCTTTTCACTAACTTTATCAAACCGGCAAAGCGATAAATCCATCCCATCGGAATTATCAGTTTTGTCTTGTCTGAGAGCTTTTCTAATTTCTTTGTTCAATAAATCGAGAATTTCCTTTGGGCTTTCCATTCTTTTTTCATTAATCATCTCATTTAACAAACTATTACCTATCATAGACATAAACGCCCCGGGGACCCCATGACCCGTACAATCCACCACTGCAATAAATAATGAATCTTTATTAGTATGTGAATTCCTGGCTTTTGAGAACCAGTAAAAATCTCCGGAAACAATATCTTTCGGACGATAAATTAAACCCGATTCAAAATAATCATTAAGCAATGATTGCTCGGGTAATATTGCCTGCTGGATAGTCTCAGCGTATCTTATGCTCGCGTTTATGTTCTGGTTCTGCCTGTCAAGGATATTTTTCTGATTTTTTATTTTCTTGTTTGCTCTGATTATTAGTCCCAGCAGAAAAATCAATACAATTGTAATGAATGATATTATTATTAGTACTCTGGAAATATAGCGTCTTTTTAATCTTTCTTCTCTTAACTGCGATTCTTTTAATTCATTAACAAGTTTTTGTTCTATTGTTAATTCTTCGGCTTTTTGAAGTGAGGCTGATGTTATTTTTAACTCCTTCTTCTTAATTTCAAGTTCCTGTTCAGTATGCTGTTTTTCAGCATAAGCTTTACTTACCTCGGATTTCGCTTCTCTTTTTACTTCCAGGAATTCCTTTTTATTAATTTCCTTATCATATGATAAATAAAGGTCAGAAGATTCCCGTGCCTTATCAGGGTCGCCCAGTTTATCATAATTTTCATATTGCAGTCCGTAAAGACTTCGCAGCAATTTTAAATCATTTAATTCTTTAGCTATTATAATAGCCTCATTTAATTTTTTGTTAGATTCTTTATATTTTTTTAGCCCTTGCAATGCTGCTGCCAAATTTGTTAGTCCTGATACTACTCCCTGCTTTTTATCCAATTTTCTGCTTAACTGCAATCCCTTCTCTAAATGGGGTATGGCATTTGCAAATTGTTCCAAATCGGAATATATCATTCCCATATTATTATGAATAATCATTAATCCTTGTTGATTATTCAGTTGTTCATTAATTTCCAGTAATCGCTGAAAATAATTAATTGCTTCCTCGCTACGACCCTCATTCTGTAAAAGGAACGCAGATTTGCTCAGATATTTAGCCGCCTCAGTTAATTCCCCCTCTTTCAGGAATTTCTCAGCTCGCTTGCTATAGTCTTTTATCGTTATATTAATTTCGGAAGAACTAGTCTGAGCTATCAACTGAAAATGCATACAAAATAATATCCCGGAAAATGCTGCTCTTAAAAATATCCTCATAAAATATTTAAAATCTTGAAAATTTAGTTTTACCAATATAATATAATTTATTTAATAAAGTTAATCAAAATTTACTCTAATTCCCATAATTAATATGTCATCAATCATTTCAATTCTTTGCTGAGTAATTTACTCCCATTACTAAATAGCCTCTCTTATAGTAGCCAATCAATCAGGTTATATTTTGCTGATCCTAAAAAAAACTGTTTTTTAGATACGAATGCATTGATTTTAATCTAATATTTTATATCTTCGCAACTGAAGTGCTTCATTATCTTATTAATAATCACTACTGACAAATGCCATATCGACGGCTCCCTAATACTGATCTAGCAAGATTAAGAGCATTAAGAACAGCTTATGCAATAGGGAAAGAGCTGCCCCCTTTTAAATTGGCATATTCTCAAAGTGCACTCCAAAAAATTCAATCGTTTTTACCCTCTTTTGAAAAAACTTTACTTGAGTGCAAGCACGCTTACGCAAAACAAATTGAAAAAAATAAAGAATATTTACCTGTTCTTAAAAAGGCCAAATTGTATATATCTCATTTTATACAAGTATTAAATATGGCTATTGCCAGAGGAGATTTGCCCGCCTCTGAAAAACATTTCTTTGGATTAAAGGAGAATATTAAAAAATTGCCTTCATTAAATTCAGAATCAGATATAATTAAATGGGGTGAAAAACTTATTCTGGGAGAGAGCTTACGCACCAAACAAGGACGTTCACATATTACAAATCCTACAATTGCAGTAGTTAAAGTAAGATATGAAAATTTTCTTGATAGCTATAAATTTCAAAAGATGTTACAAAAGAATCACTCCCGGGCGCAGGATAACTTAGAGACTCTTAGAATAAAGGCAGATGAAATAATTATAAATATTTGGGATGAGGTAGAAAAGCATTTCAGGAATGAATCTGAAGAGGCAAGAAGAGTAAAAGCTAAGGATTACGGTTTGATTTATGTATTTAGAAAGAATGAAATATCTAAAATTGAATCCGGATAGGTTAGTTATTGGTAGTTCTTAATCTTTCAACGTTATAAATTGAAAAAACAAGTACAATTAATAGTGAAATACTTGCTGCCAGATAAATAAAATCCCCTTCGACCCTGCCCATATAGTCAATTTTCGATTCTCCAAAATTACTACCGGAAAAATGATAATAAATAACTGCAAAAGCATTATTTACAAAATGTGCAATAACCGGCAGCCAGATTGTCTTGCTCCAGATAAAAAGATATCCAAAATAAATACCAAGCAAAAGGCGGGGTAAAAAACCAAAGAATTGAAGGTGTATAAAACTAAAAATAAATGCTCCTGCAAAAATTCCCAAATGAACATTTTTTGTCCATTCAATAAATAATCGCTGAAATATCCCTCTGAATAATAATTCTTCACCAATTGCGGGCAGAATACCAATCATTAAAATATTTACAGCTAAACCCCTTATTGTTGATGTATTAAAAAACGATTCCATTATTTGGCCGGCATCATTCTCCAGATCAATAATTTTATTTTCTAATCTGCCCATAAAATCAGGTAAATCTATCCTTGAATTTAACTCTGCAATATGATTGATTACAGGAATGGCAACTACAATTGAAAGAATCGCCAAAATCATGCTTATTATTGCCGGCCTTTTATTAAGTTTCAAATATTCCCACTGATTACTATGAAAAATATATGCCAGGATAAATGAAGGAATAAGAAAAGCTCCGATCGATTGAAAAATTTGAAAAAGCTTTATCACAGCAATATTATTAAAATCAGGTCCTGATACTATATATTGTTTTGCTTCTTCAAGACTCAGGTCATAAATTATAAAAGCTGAAAGCACAGCAATAAAGAAGAAAAATAACATACATGACAAAGAAATAAAAAATGCAAAGAAGATTTTATTCCATGTAGGTATATTGTAAAACAAATCAAATTTCCTGTTCATAATCCATTATCCTTTAGAAGATATGCTATACTTCTACTTTATATTTGATATTTTTACTTCGAATTTAAATATTTATTTCGGTTTTGGTCAAAATTAGCAATATTGAATTAAAGGAAAAACCATTACTGCTTGCACCAATGGAGAGTATGACCGATCCTTCTTTCAGGTATATGTGCAAACAATATGGTGTTGATTTAATGTTTTCAGAATTTATATCTTCGGACGGTTTAATCAGAAGCGGGCAAAAAAGTATTAAAAAATTAAATATTTCAGATGATGAGAGACCTATAGGGATACAGTTATACGGCCATATAGTTGAATCGATGATTGAAGCCGCAAAAATTGCAGAAGATGCAAAACCTGACATTATTGATCTTAACTTCGGTTGCCCTGTAAGAAAAATAGCCTTACGTGGGGCAGGGGCAGGTATGCTGAACAATATACCCCTGATGTTAAAGATTACTGAGTCTGTTGTTAAGAATACAAAAATCCCGGTTACAGTTAAAACACGCCTTGGATGGGACAATGAAAACAAGAATATCGTAGAGGTTGCAGAAAAACTACAGGATACCGGAATTAAAGCTATTACTATTCATGGCCGAACCAGGATGCAACTCTATAAAGGAACTGCAGACTGGACACTTATTGGTAAAGTAAAGAACAATCAGCGAATGATGATCCCTGTGTTTGGAAATGGTGATATTAAAAGTCCGGAAGGAGCAATGGATGCATTTAACAAATATGGAGTTGATGGAATTATGATTGGAAGAGCTACAATTGGGAGGCCATGGATATTTAAAGAAATAAGGGAATACCTGGACACAGGAAAACATATGGATCCTTTAACCACACAGGAAAAAGTTAAACTTGCCAAACTGCATTTACAAAAATCAATAGAAGTGAAAGGAGAGCCGAGAGGCATATATGAAATGCGGAAGCATTTTTCACATTATTTTAAAGGATTACCGAATTTTAAGGAGCTGCGTTTAAAGTTGATTACTTCATTAGATATAAAAGAAATAAACAAATTGCTTGATTATATAGGTAAAAAATATTTATTTGATTAGCACCTGTCTCCAGCTTCTTTTTCATTATATTCCAATCGATTCATATTTAAACAGTGAATCAAAATCATTCAGAGGTTAATTATTCTTCTTTTTCGGCGGATAGTCTATGTTATAGTGTAATCCAATACTTTCTTCTCTTTTCATAGCCATTTTAATAATTAAATATCCGACATTAATTAAATTCCTCAGTTCACATAATTGTTTTGATAACTTTGTTTTTCTATATAATACCTCTGTTTCTTTATAAATAATTTCCAGTCTGTCAAGTGCCCTCTTTAATCTAAGGTTTGAACGCACTATACTGACATATACACTAAATATCTGCTGCATTTCTTTGTAATTCTGTGTAATCAGCACCATTTCCTCAGGATGTTTTGTGCCTTTATCATACCAGTCAGGAATATTTTTATGAATTTTAATATTTTTAATTTGCATCACTGCATCTTTTGCTGCTCTATCTGCATATACAATAGCTTCAATAAGCGAATTTGATGCAAGTCTGTTTGCCCCGTGCATCCCTGTTGAGGCTGTTTCTCCGGCAGCATAAAGTCTCTTAATCCATGTCCTTCCATTCACATCAACTTTAATGCCTCCACATAAATAATGAGCAGCAGGCACTACAGGTATCATATCTTTTGTAATATCACATCCTATGCTCATACATTTATCGTATATATGAGGGAAATTATTTTTTAATTTCTCAGGATTAAGATGTGTGCAATCAAGGTATACATAATCATCCCCACGTATTTTCATTTCATTATCTATTGCCTGTGCTACAATATCACGGGGAGCTAATGAAGCCCTGATATCGTATTTATCCATAAATTCTGCTTTATCAACAGTTTTTAAAATCCCGCCAAATCCGCGTAATGCTTCAGATATTAAAAAAGAAGGCCGTTCTCCGGGATTATATAACGAAGTAGGATGAAATTGAACAAATTCCATATTTTCAACTGTCCCCTTAGCACGGTAAACCATAGCAATACCATCACCTGTTGCAATCAACGGATTGGTTGTTGTTGTATATAAACTACCTGTACCCCCCGTGGCAATTAGCGTAACCTTTGATAAATATGTTTTAATTTCATGAGTAACTAAGTCAATAGCATAGACACCGTAACATTCTATATCATCATAGATCCTTTTAACCATGTTACCCAGATGATGCTGCGTTATTAAATCAATTGCAAAGTGATTCTCAAAAACGTCAATATTCGGATGCTTAGTGGCTCTTTCACTCAAAGCTCTCTGTATTTCATGCCCAGTATTATCTTTATGATGCAGTATTCTACGCTCCGAATGTCCTCCTTCTTTTGCCAAATCAAACTTCCCGGTAGATTTCTTATCAAATCTTGCTCCCCAGGTAATAAGCTGCTGAATTTGTTTAGGGGCCTCCTTAACTACCATCTTAACAACCTCCTTGTTACATAGGTTATTGCCCGCTATTATAGTGTCTTCAATATGTTTTTTATATGAATCGGGTTCATAAGTTACTGCAGCAATACCTCCCTGCGCATAACCTGTATTGGTCTCCAGTATGTTTGCTTTTGTTAACACGCATACCTTACCATAATCAGCCACCTTAAGTGCATAACTTAATCCTGCCAGTCCTGAACCAATCACCAAAAAATCATATTCGTTTTTCATATTACACCAATTGACCTACAAAGATAGAAAATGAGTATATTCTTTTATAATATGAGAACTAAACAATTCTTTTTAATTCAAATAAAATTTTAATTTATGAAAACAAAACATTTTCACTTACATTTGCGCAAACAAATTTTAAAATTCAAAGTTTAAAGTTCAAAGTTTAAACTTTTTTTTATGGCAAACGAAGATATTTTTAAAAAGATTATAGCACATTGTAAAGAATATGGCTTTATATTCCCGTCAAGTGAGATTTATGACGGCATGGGAGCAGTTTATGATTACGGCCAGAATGGAGTAGAGTTAAAGAACAACATTAAAAAATACTGGTGGGATGCAATGGTTTTCCTTAATGAAAATATTGTTGGCATTGATTCGGCAATTTTTATGCATCCAAAAATATGGGAAGCTTCCGGACATGTGGGTGCTTTCAGCGATCCCTTAATCGACAACAAGGACTCAAAAAAAAGATACCGTGCTGATAGTTTGATAGAAGAATATTTTGAAAAACTTGAAGATAAAATTCAAAAGGAAATCGAAAAAGCGCATAAAAAATTCGGTGATACTTTTGATGAAAATAAATTTAAGGAGACAAATCAGAGAGTTCTTGCAAATCAGGCAAAAATAAATGAGGTTAAATCAAGATATATAAAGGCACTTGAAAATGACAATCTAAAAGAACTTAAGCAAATAATATTAGATGCCGATATAGCATGCCAGGTATCAGGAACAAAAAACTGGACCGATGTGCGCCAGTTTAACTTAATGTTCAGTACACAATTAGGATCAGTAAATGAAGATACTAATACAATCTATTTAAGACCTGAAACTGCACAGGGAATTTTTGTGAATTTCCTGAATGTATGTAAAACCTCCAGATTAAAAATACCGTTCGGGATTGCGCAGATTGGTAAAGCATTTAGAAATGAAATAGTTGCCCGGCAATTTGTTTTGCGGATGCGGGAGTTTGAGCAAATGGAAATGCAATATTTTATTAAGCCCGGAACTGAAATGGAATGGTATAACTTCTGGAAAAATAAACGTATGCAATGGCATAAGATAATTGGTATGGGTGATGAAAAGTATCGCTTTCATGATCACGATAAACTGGCTCATTATGCTAATGCTGCTACTGATATTGAGTTTAAATATCCTATTGGTTTTAAGGAAGTTGAGGGAATTCATTCAAGAACCGATTTTGATCTCGGGAATCACGAAAAGTTTTCAGGAAAAAAAATTCAGTATTTCGATACTGACATTAACAAAAGCTATGTTCCCTATGTTGTTGAAACCTCTATTGGGCTTGACCGTATGTTCTTCTCTATTGTATCAAATGCATATACAGAAGAAAAAGTAGACTGGGAGGGCAGCGCAAAGGAAGACAGGATTGTATTAAAAATTCATCCTGCCCTGGCACCTTTTAAACTGGCTGTGTTACCATTAACAAAAAAAGATGGATTACCGGAAAAAGCAAGAGATATTATTAATAATTTAAAACTGGATTTTAATTGCCAGTATGAAGAAAAAGATTCGATAGGAAGGAGATACAGAAGACAGGATGCAATAGGAACACCATTTTGCATAACAATCGATCATCAAACTTTGGAAGATAATACTGTTACAATTAGATACAGGGATACCATGAAACAGGAAAGAGTAAACACAAGCCGCTTGCATGAAATAATGGGGGAAAAAGTTAGTATGAAGAAGTTGCTTGAGAAATTAACATGACTAAAGTACTCATAATTACATATTACTGGCCGCCAAGCGGAGGTCCCGGAGTCCAAAGGTGTCTGAAATTCGTTAAATACCTGCCTGAATTTAATTTTGAACCTGTTGTAATTACAGTAAAACCCGGGAAAGCGACTTATCCAGTCATTGATAATACCCTGGTGAATGAAATTAAAAGTAATACCCAGGTACATTATACCAATACCTGCGAACCCTTTGGAGTTTACAAGAAAACCGTAGGAACTCAAAAAATCCCATATGGAGGAAACGAACTGGAATTTAAAAATAAAATTTTTAGTACGGTCCTTTATTTTATCAGGGGAAACCTTTTTATTCCTGACTCACGCCGCGGTTGGAACTACTTTGCCTATAAAAAGGCAAAACAAATAATAAAAGAGCATAACATCAAAACGATAATTATAACCAGCCCTCCTCATTCAACACAGCTAATCGGACTGAAGCTTAAGAAAAAATTTGGAGTGAAATGGATAGCTGATTTACGCGATCCATGGACCAATATTTTTTATAATAAATTGTTTTTCAAAACTTTCATCGCCTTGTTAATAGATAAATATTATGAAAAAAAGGTGCTTTCTCATGCTGATAAGCTAATTGTGGTTAGTAAATCAATAAAAAAATTATTTCTCAATAAGGTTAAAACAGATATAGGTGAAAAATTTAAGATTATCCCAAATGGATATGATGATGATGATCTTAAAAATGTGAAAAATGAAATGCCTAAAGATGAGATTATTATAACATACACAGGTACAATTACTAATATTTATAATATTACCGGCTTATTAAAGGCACTGAAAAATATATTATCAAAAGAAATAAAAATAAAAGTAAAACTTGTAGGTAAGGTTAATGAAAATATTAAGGATGAAATTAACAAAAGCGGGATTGATAAAATCATAGAATATGTTGGCTATGTCGATCATTTAAAATCAATCGAATATCTTTCCAAAAGTTCAATATTACTACTATTGATACCGCACATTAAAAATAATAAAGGTATCCTTACCGGTAAACTATTTGAATATCTGGGGGTTAAAAAGCCAATTTTGAGTATAGGTCCTGAAGATGGTGATGCAGCGGAAATCATAAATAAGTGCAATGCGGGGAAAACATTTGATTACGAAAATGTTACAGGTATATCGGATTTTATTTTGCAGTTTACAAACAATTCAATCCATGGATCATATTATAAAGGTAATTTTCATAATAATTATTCAAGACATAATTTAACCAGGCAACTGGTATCAACATTTTAGTTATAAATAATCAGGTACATATTTATATTTAATATTTTAATGTAAAGTATGCTAATCTTATTTTATTGATTTAAAATAAATTGCTCATATTTGCTGTACAAAACTAACAATTCATATTAAATATTAATCTATCTCTGATATCTTCAAATGACTGCAGTTATTATCAAAAGGCAACTTTTCAAGGAAGAAATAAACGAAATTCTTAATTTAACCGCCGGGGATAAATCTATAAAGCTATATACTTCAGTTTCTCTACCTGAAAGTTTGAAAAACCTGACCTTTCACAATCCTGAATTAAATGAATCGTTAAAAAAGAAAATCAACTATGACATTTTAAAAAAAACATTGGAATTCGGGGAGAAAAAAATTGAAGGAAAATCTGTTTGTAATTGGCTCACAATTGATAAAGCAAGTATCTGGCATTATCACAAATTTAGGATCTATTTCTCAATCAGGAACTTGTTTATTGAAGTAACTGAGATTAATGAAATATTAAAATCATTTGATAATATAATACTATTTACAAATGACTCCAGGATAGAAATACAATTCTCAGGAAAGACGAATCATAAAATTGACTTTAGGTGTCGCAAGGTAAAATTGAAGAAGGACTATCTTTCTTTTATACACTATATTATTTATATTAAGCTACGTTTTCTGCAAAATATTTTCGTGTCTGTCAGAAATGCCAAACATATGGTATTTAATGTGACTATTCCGGTAACATATCTCGATATACCCGGTTTAAGGCCTGTAAAGGGCAACTATATTCTTGGATA
This sequence comes from uncultured Bacteroidales bacterium, assembly GCA_965602045.1. Classification (GTDB taxonomy): domain Bacteria; phylum Bacteroidota; class Bacteroidia; order Bacteroidales; family UBA10428. The sequence goes on from CBFCXR010000010.1 coordinate 18,584, forward strand.
TATGTTACAAAAAGCAAATAAAGACTTTATACTTAATAGTGAATCTGAAACACCAAAGTTTACAAAGAATAATAAATTCAGACTGGGCCGTAACATTACAAAGAAATTATACAGCATAAGCACATTGCATAGTGAAGGATTAATGTTTAAGCGTATAATTTCAGTCTCATTAGTACGAAAAATAGTTAAATGTAACAGATATCTAAAAAATATATATTGTAAAACAGCTGAAAAACCTGAGGGTGAATTAGATTTTTTATTCCTTGAACTGATAAAGAAATTTCATAATTCTACCCTGTATTTTCTCTTTAAGTATTACGCATATATAAGTTTCTTTAAAAAATATAAAATAAAATCTGTCACCTCAACAGATGAAAACAGTCCGGAAATAAAAAGCATATTTGATGCTGCGAAATCGACAGGAGTAACAACGATAGGTATTCAGCATGGGGCAATCCATGAACTTCACCCTGCATATATGTATAGTAAAACTGACAGAGAGAGAAAAATCATGTCAGATTATACTCTGGTCTGGGGTAAATTCTATAAATCTCTCCTTACAGAAAAAGGGAACTATGATCCCAGTTCTTTAATTATTAACGGGCATATCAGATCTGATGTAATACCGCATTTAATGAAATCAGAACGAACAATTAAACCACTTTCACATGATAATCCGGTAATTGTATTTGCGTCTCAGCCTCAACGGGATGAATCATTGCGCAGACGTTCCGCTACAGATATTTTTACTGCAGCAAAAAAACTTGAAAATGTTTACCTGCTAGTAAAACTGCACCCGGCCGAAAAAAATGATAAAAATTATTATACTGAAATAGCGAGAGAAACCGGCTGTAGTAATTACAAAATATTATTGGATGAGGATTTATATTTGCTTATAGCATCATGTAAAGCTTTAATAACATGTTTTTCTACAGTTGGCACGGAAACAGCTTATTTTTACAAACCCCTGATAATATTAGACCATTTAAAGCAGGATATTCAGGGATATAAAAAAGAAGGTATTGCATACCAGGTAACAGATTCAAATGAGCTGCATAATTGTTTAAACGGTATATTAGAAGGCAAATTAACTATTGACAAAAATGCTTATGATAAATTTATTGACAAATATGCATTTAAAATAGATGGTAAGTCAAGTGATCGTTGTTTGAATTTTATAAAGTCTTTAGTCTAGTTAAGTTATTTATTTATTTACTAATTTCATCCAGAAAAATCTTCAGTGCTTTTGGAAGAAGATTATTTAGCTTCAAAATACGTTCAACAAATTCCCGAAAAACACCATCACCCCCATTACATGAAAGCACCCAGCGGGCATATTTTTTAACATAAGTTTTGGAATTGGATGGTACGGCACTTATTCCGGTTGCTTTCAACACAGGTATATCATTAATATCATCTCCAATATAAGCAACTTCCTCTAATGAAATACCCAATTTATCAGCCAGTTCTGTTACCACTTTTAGTTTATTCTTTATCCCCAGAAAAATATAGTCTATTTTAAGTTTTTCAGCCCTTCGCTTCACAATCTCTGTATCTTCACCGGTAATTATCGCAACCGGAATTTTAAGTGCTTTAAGAAATACTACTCCCGCGCTATCTGATGTATTGAATTTTTTAAGTTCATTTCCTTTATTATCATAATACATGCCTCCATCAGTCCATACACCATCAATATCTGTAATAACAAGTTTTATTTTCATTATTTTATCATATTTGGGTAAATTATCTCATTTTCAGGAATATCAACAAGTGCTTTTTTACCGATTACCTTACTTTTATCAATCCATTTATACCCGTCGCCGGGGCTTAACAAGTGAATATCTTTAATATTAATAATTGTACCGGCTTTAATCTCACGAGAACTTGCAATAGATCTTTCAAGCTTAATTTGCGCATTTCTAACTGCATCACTAATATAAATATCTTTATTCCCAAAGGCCTTTTCTGTATTTCTAATATCCCTGACCATCCGGTATACTCCATCAGGACCTAATGATAACTGGTGATCAGTCCCTTTCATATTTCTATCGAGGGTAATATGTTTTTCAATAATCTCTGCTCCCATTGCTATAGCGACCACTGGCATTACAATACCAATGGAATGATCGGAGTATCCTATACTATATTGAGGATATTGTTTTTTCAAATATGGAATTGTATTCAGATTTATATTTTTATACTCTGACGGATATTGTGACAGACAGTGCAAAATAGAAATATCCTCATGATGCCCGGTAATTAAATTTAATGCATCATCCAGTTCTTTCCTGCCCCCCATGCCGGTTGAGATAATTATCGGGATTCCTGTTTCCGCCAAAGCTTCGATCAAGGGCAAATTAGTCAGGTCCCGGGATGCTACTTTGAGTTTGTCAGGTTTAAAATATTTAAACATTGACAGACACTGCCTTGAACAGAATGTCTCAATAAAATCCAGCCCCTTTTCCCTGGAATATTTATATAATTCAAAATGCTCTTCATCAGATAATTCGAGATAAGCACGATGTTCACCATAGGTTTTACCAAACGAGTTTGTCCCTTTATATGGTTTCATCATTTGAGAAGATGAAAGCTCTTCATTAAGATCCCTCTTTGTAAGCTTAACAGCATTTATCGGATTTAATACCTCTTTAAACAACTTATCAACTACAGGATTAGCAATAATATCAATTATCTTTTTAGCTATTTTTACAGAACCATTATGATTTTGTCCTATTTCACCAATAATATAAGTAGATTTCATCACTTCCTGTTAATATAGATTTGATACTTCATTTTTTCTAATATTGTCTGGTCACTGTCTATATAATCAATTATCTCTTCAATACTTCCTGCCTTTTTTTCAAAATTAAGATTATGATAGATTGATTGCTGTAAAATAAAATCCTCTTCGGTATCAATAGTTAACCTGATATCCTCCCTGTTATATACAATTTCCTGAGCTTTAATAAAACTAATCTCAAAATCTCCGGGATGTTCATATATATAACTTGTCACATGTTCAATATGCCTATCTTCAGCGGTTGCATCAGCTATTTTAAGTAAAGCCTTTAAGCTTACTATTTCAGCCCAAAATCCGAAATGAGTCTTAATTGAAGGTCGATTGCCGGAAAGTATATAACTTAAATAATCCACCGGATAATTTTTAATTTTTAAAATAATGTCATTAAGGCTATCCAAATCAAGAAAGATATTATCAGCACAAATTCTTATAATATAATCTAAATGAAATATTTGTGCCGCCTCAATGAAACGTTTTAGTACATTATTCTCACTCCCTATATAGTGATTTACCTCCATATTTTTTGCTATCCTGACAATTATCTCATCACCGGGATTTTTTGTTGTAGCAATAATTATCGGGATATCCTTAATTTTTTTAATTCTGTTTATTAATATTTCCAGTATTGATTTACCCTTATAAAACTCCCTGACAGTCTTGTGTGGAAATCTTACAGATCCTGTTCTTGCCTGAACAATAAATCCTATTTTTTTATTAATGTCCATTCAATCTGTGAAAATATAATTAACAAAACAGATACTAAAAATAGAAACTTTTATTCTAACGAAGGCAAAGTCATATATAATATATTTTATAATTCGGGTTATACAATATTTCTGATAAAGCGGACTATCCTTACCCAAAAGTCATTTATTTCTTCTGAAATATTTGTCAGGATAGTAAAAGCAAAAAAGCTAATTGTTATTAATGCAGCCCTGATAATCAAATCAAAAATATAATTATCTAACCGGGGAAATAATATGCCTGCACTAAAAGCAATAATTCCCGCCCCTATAATAAAAAGAAAATTAATATTATATGGCTGCATTTTAAATTTTATAAAAATATAAGAAAATTTCAATCCCGTAATCAATATCTTGTTAATTAGAAATGCCCAGGCAGCGCCGTTTATCCCGTATTTTGGAATTAATAATACCTGTAACGATACCAGGGTAATCATAGCAATTATCCTTATATAAGTAAATAAAGGATAAAATTTAGAAGTTAGTATTATCATGGCGCTTGTTCCTGATAGCATTTCTATCATATTAGCTATCCCGATAATAATTATAACTGTTGCACCTGTTGCATAGGCCGGTCTGAGAAACTTAAAAATATTATGCATGTTTAATACCAATAATAACAAAAGCAGCAGGGCAATAATAAACTGGTTAAGGCAGCTTTTATGATAGATCAGGTTAATTTTGGCAATATCTTTGTTTTTCCAGGCATCGGCAATAACTGCTGAAGATACTTTAATAAGAGCCCGTGCAGGCAAGACAATTAAAGTTCCAAAATAGAATGCAATCGAATATATCCCTGTAAAGCTTAAGTCCATATAATTATTAACCATATATTTATCAAAATTAACTGCAGCTACAGTGCCAACACTGGACAATAATCCAAATGATGCAACCCCGATTATCTGTTTTTTCAATCCTTTACTGAATATTGAAAAGTCAGGCCGTAATGAAAATTGCTTTTCTTTAATAAGGTATGTCATTAATAATATCGCCGGTAAGCACTGGGAGATTACATATATGATTACAAACAACTTAAAATCAATGATCTTAAATGCATATAAACCAAGATCAAATAAAATACAAACCCTGATAAAAATTTCCTTTAAAAAGATCCCTAATGTAGAATTATATAATACCTTGTTGTAGTTGTCAAATAAATTAAAAAAGAGATTGAAAAAAAACAGTGGTACCAGCAGTAGTATATACTCAACAAATAACGGTGATTTTTCAATATTCCTGCTAATAAGGAAAGGTTTTAAAAAAATAAATATTATAAGTACAAGAATAAAGCCGATAAAAGCTGTGGATACGGCCAGAAATAAGAATCCGTTGTGTTTTGCTTCATTATTCCGGAAATAAGAGAAGAGTCTTGTTGTGACCTCATTAAAGCCAAGGGTTGAAAACTGTGCAAAAATTACCGATATAGCTATAAGTAAATTTATTAATCCTATTTCATTAGGAACTAAAAAATACTGCATTAATACTGCAATATTGATAAAGCCCAGAATCGCTCCCAGATAAATGTATATTGTGCCCTTTATTGTTTGTCTGTAAATAATCCCCACAATATGATTTTATTAATTCTTATAATACATGATTTAATTAAAAATATCAAGTATTAAACAAAAATAATATTTGATTTAATTCAATTGCTACAATAATCCAACTTTCTACAAAGTTATATTTTTGGGTAATTGAATAATATAAATCGATTTTTAAATAGTCAATATTTCCCAATATAGTTGAATTATATTCTTGATATAATCCCTATTTTATTATTAGGGTATAAAAAATTGACAAGTATCTTAAATAAATAAAAACATTTTAATATTTTAGATTACAAATTAAAATGGAAAATAATTTTAGTCGGGATTCACATTAAAGCATTGAAAATATAAATTATTAACAGATGAAACAACTTAATAAAGATCTAAAACCTTATATAATTTCTCTTGTAGTAATGTTTCTAATCTCAATTTTATTTTTTGTGAAGCCCCTCTCCGAAGGGAAAAAATTACGACAGGGAGATATTATAAATCATTTAGGTGTTTCAAAGGAAATTATGGACTATCGTGAAACTTATAACAAGGAACCTTTATGGACTAACCGGGTTTTTAGCGGAATGCCTGCTTACCTGATTTCTACGAAATTCAATGCCAATAAAATATTAATATTTCACAGGATATTGACATTGAAAAATTTTACTCCGGTGAATTTCGTGTTTCTTTATCTATTAGGATTTTTCATTGCTTTAATATTACTTGGAATAAATCCCTGGTTAAGTCTTATTGGGTCAATTGCATTTGCATTTTCTTCATATTTTTTTATTATCATAGAAGCCGGTCACAATGCTAAAGTAGTATCCATAGCATATATGCCCCCGATAATTGCAGGAGTATATGCAACTTTCAGAGGGAAACAATTAATTGGTAGTATAATATTTGGTTTATTTCTGGCTCTGCAGCTTTTAGTTAATCATTTGCAGATAACTTATTATACGATGATTATTATCTTTATTTATTTAGTCTTTGAATTAGTAGGTGCCATTAAAGAAAAGGCTTTAGCTTCACTTATTAAACCCACTATTCTTCTTGCTTTTGCAGTTATTTTAGCCGTTGGATGTAATTTTAGCCGGCTATGGAATACTTTGGAATATGGCAAATACTCAATAAGGGGAAAGTCAGAATTAACATATAATTCAGAAGATAAAACCACAGGGCTTGATAAATCTTATGCCATGCAGTGGAGTTATGGTATCGATGAAACATTGACCTTACTAATACCTAACTTTAAGGGGGGGGCCTCTGCCGGAGCTTTTGGTAATAAATCGAAAACTTATAAACTAATCAAACGATATCAGGGATCTAAAACCGCCGGGGAATACTTGAAATCTATGCCCTCTTACTGGGGGAATCAGCCGTTTACATCGGGGCCGGTTTATGTAGGTGCAGCTGTTTTCTTTCTTTTTGTTCTTGGATTGTTTATTGTTAAGGGAAGAATAAAATGGTGGTTACTTACTGCGACTATTATTTCAATTATATTTTCCTGGGGAAAGAATATCCCCGGACTTACTAATTTCCTGCTGGACAATCTACCGGGCTATAATAAATTTCGCACTATATCGATGACTTTGGTAATTGCTGAATTTACTATTCCCTTGCTGGGAATATTTGCATTAAAGGAGATTTTTCAGGGAAAGATTAATAAAAAGGAGTTGATCCGGAGCATTAAATATTCCTTATATATAGCAGGAGGATTATGCCTGATATTTATTCTCTTTTCCGGCTCCTTGTTCAGCTTCTCCGCAATTCCGGATGAGAATTATATTCTAAACGGGCAACAGGAACTGGTGGATTCGTTTTTAAGTGATCGAAAAAGCCTTTTGATATCAGATGCATTTCGTTCGTTCGTATTTATAATATTAGTATCTATCGTATTATTTGGTTTTATATACTCAAAAATTAAGATGCAAATAGCAATTCTCTTTATAGGAGTAATCTTTCTGTTTGACATGTGGCCTGTTAATAAAAGATACTTAAACGAAAGGCATTTTGTGACAAAAAAAGAACACAGAAATACGTTTAAACCAACAACAGCTGATTTAATAATTCTTAAAGACAATAGACAAAAATATAAGGTATTAAATTTAACAGTTGGCATTGACGGCATTCTGAGAGACTCCCGAACAAGCTATTTTCATAATTCATTAGGGGGATATTCCGGAGCGAAAATGAGAAGATACCAGGAACTGTTTGACTACCGTCTCTATAATGATTTAAACATGATGTTGATGAAATTTAGAGAGGGCCTGACTTCGCAAAAAGTCGATTCAGTGCTTTCTAAACAATCGGTTTTAAATATGCTGAATACACGATATATCATCTATAATAATGACGCACCTCCATTAGTAAATAATTATGAATTAGGAAATGCGTGGTTTGTTAACAGATATAATTTGGTTAATAATGCCAATGAAGAAATTGAAGCCTTAGCCAGTTTTAATCCTTCAAAAGAAGTAATAGTTAATACCGGATTTAGGAATTTATTAACAGGTTTAGAACTTGTTAATGATACGGCTGCAAATATTTTTCTGACTTCATACATGCCAAACAATCTGAAATATTTTTCAGAAGCAAATAGTGAACAGTTGGCAGTATTTTCTGAAATATATTACGATAAAGGGTGGAATGCATATATTGACGGAAAGTTATCTCCCCATTTCCGGGTTAATTATATTTTACGGGCAATGAGGATCCCTGAAGGAGATCATGAAATTGAATTTAAATTCGAACCTAAGAGTTATTATATAGGCGAAAAAATCTCACTAATAAGCTCAATATTATTGATCTTTTTAATTATTGGCACTTTTGTCCATGAAATTAGATAATTAATATCTTTCCAACCATCGATACCGTCTTACGCTGTCACCAAATTTAACTGAAAGTGATATTTCATGTGACCCATATGAATATTTTGACAGACTATTAAGTCCGTAATCAAATGAATATCCGAAATAATAATTGTTGACTTTTATGCCCAGCATCAAAATTATCTCCTTATTAATTGATAAAATTTCATCTGACGTTCTAAAAGACAAACCTGCCCAATATTCTCTTTTATAGAAGAATTTCATTGAAAAGTCGGCTATATATCTAATTTCAGATGCACCTTTTTTAAAGCTAATATTATTAAACCTGATAATAGCTGAAGGTTCTATTTCCCATTTAGGTTTTCTGTAAAAACCATATCGATATGACCCAAGAATATAGTAATTCCTGTTAAAGGGAGCAGTATTAGTGTCATTAAAGTTAGTGTAGTTACCCAGCTGAAAGGCTGATTTAAATAATTGAGTTACAGCTATTCCTATATGATAATCGCGGGTCATAAAATTTACTCCGAAATTAGCATCAGGAATAATTAATCCCTTGCTTATTCCATCAATTACTATGTCATTTGGGTCTTTATAATAAAAATCATCATCGCTAACTTTGAATTGAAAAATTGTACCCGCCAAACCAAAGGAAAGCTGAGAATTCTCAATAAATATGTGATATGCATAAGTAAATTGAAATCCGGTTTTATGAATTGCCGTATTAATATCATTTAAAAAACTAATACCTACGCCGACTCTTCCTTTTGAACTTGGTTTGAAAGCAGTTTTCTTGAAAATGCCCGATTTTATATCAAACGGCTTCTTTAATAATCTTGTTTGAGCGCTGAAAGAATAAGTTTGTGGCGTTTTACGGCTGAATCCGACTAATTCTTTACGTGCAGCTATATTCAGGGTTGTCCTGCCATCATAGCCTGCTACTGAAGGATTAATTAAAAATTCATTCATGATATACTGGCTGTAACGAGGTACCTGTTGAGCCGATATCATTAAATAATCCAATAACAGGATTAAAAATAGTATTTTCTTAATTATATCTTTCATCCTCTTATAGAAGAGAATATGAGAGAAAATTTATTAAAAACTGGCAAAATAAAATATAATACGTAAAGTAACAATAAAATGTTTTAAAGGTTTCATAAAGGGAGTAATAAAAACAAAAGGGGATAACAAGCCTACAGGGTATTCAATTTGAGGCAAATATAATAAATTTCCTTTAATAAAGTATAGTTAACGTTCCTTTGTAAATTTTTCCGGAACCATTATTCAGTTCAATTATATAATAATAGGAATCAACAGGGAGCTTTTTGCCCTGGTATCTGCCATCCCATTTATCGGGGCACGAACCACCTTTACATTCAAATACAAGTCTGCCAAATCTATTATATACTTTTATACCCGCATTCGGATATATGTCATTTAAGTTTTTACCTTCATCTCCTCTATATCTGATATCCCAAAAATCATTTCTATCATCCGGTATATCATTTGGCGTGAACACATTAGGAATGTCAAGGCAAGTAATGTTTTCGGCTTCTAAAAAGATAGTTGTGTCAAATATACAGCTATTAGCGTCAGTAATCTCAACTTCATAATATCCTTCCTTAACTCCCTCCAGTATTTGATTAAATTGTGATTCATATCCTGTCCAGTTATATGAATAAGGGCCGGTTCCCCCCTTGATTTTTATTGCTAACATTCCTCCGAAGTCATCAGAGCAAAAAGGTTTCACAGTATTATCCGTATCTTTAGCAACTTTAAGAATATAGGGTTGATTCAGTTTTATACTAATCTTATCAGAATAACAATTTTTTGAATCATAAACTTCAAGAATATATTTTATATTAGCACTTAATCCGCTTACAATATTTCCCTCAACTATTTCATCATCCCAAACATAGGTATATGGTCCTGAACCCTTAATTCCGTTAATTGTCACTTCCCCGTCGCTATAGTTATAACAGGATATAGAATCTACAACTATATTAGCCGATACCTTTTCAGGTTGAGTTATGGTAATTGAGTCAATCCCATTGCAGCTTTTATCGTCAATGACAGTAACTTTATATAAACCTTTTCTCACGTTCTCAATAATATCAGAGGTAGTAGAATTATCATCACTCCAGATATAATTATAAGGTACTTTTCCTGCCGAAACATTAACTTTCATAATTCCATCTGAACCGCCATAACAGGTGATTTCTTTCAAAATATCAATGTCTATTACTAACATCGGGTCCTGACCAATCACTGCAAGCCCATTTATAATGCACCCGTTATCATCTGTAACAGTAATAAGATAGGTGCCAACATCAAGATCCCAAATGCTATCGGTTATCTGACTGTTAGACCATAAATATGATATTTCGCCAGTTCCTCCTGCTACATTAGCCCTGGCACTTCCCATTACTTCATGGGAGCAATCAATATTATGTGCATTGATACTTAATTCAAGTGCCGGAGGAGATACCAGACTATCTGTCCAGATTACAGTGCAATTATTATAATCAGTAATTGTTAGACTATACAATCCTGATTCAAGATCATATAATTGAGAAACATCGCTACCATATCTGATACCATCTTTTTCCCATGAATAGTTATAATCCCGCACACCGCCATTAGGATATACTTCAACAAAACCACTTATACTATCATAGCAAACAATCCCGTAACCATTATAATCTGATTGTACTACCGAATCAATTAAGAATTCTGGTGGTTCGGTCAATGTAACATCAGCTGTTTCATTACAATTAATCCCATCGGTCACAGTAACACTGTAATAACCTTCAGGTATATCCGTTAATACACTTGTGGTTGCCCCATGTTCCCATAAATAGGAATATGGAGCTGTTAAAGTATCACCTCCTGTAACCGTTAATATTATAAATCCGCTTGAATCGCCAAAGCATGCAATATTATGAATATTATCACGGGCAAAAGAAACTTCCGATTCAATTTCAATTTGAGCAGGTTCTGTTAGGTCAAAAGCATCAATTGAAAAGCAGTTGAATAAATCTTTAATCTCAACAAAATAAGTATCTGCAGTTAGATTATAAATGCCTGGTGTTGTATAAGGGAGAGTATCTATAGTATTCCACCATTTGTAATAGTATTCATTATGTCCGCCAGTAATACTGTCCAGGGTAATATTACCATTTGCATCCCCGAAACATTCAATATTATATCCTCCCGTATATTCCGAAACTGTATATTCCTGTAATTCTAATATATCCGGTTCTAATAGTTCTTCATATTTATTTCCTGTACATCCTTCATCATTCGTATAAGAAATTAAATATATACCGGCAGATAAGCTGTCAAATACAATTGATGGTTCATTAGTGTATAATGAAGTATCATAACCTCCGCCATATTTACTCATAGTAATATTCAGGTTAACCTCATCAGGATTAAGGATTACGATTTCCCCGTTATATTCACCATTACATTTAATATGGTAATCGCCATACATTTGAACTCCCGTTTGTACATGCGCCGCATCAGGAGGATCCAGAACGGCCTGAGAAAATACCATACAGCCATTTGTATCATATGTTTCAAACCAGTAAAATCCGTTAATAACATTGTAAAGTGTGTCAGCTACATATGGTGCCGAAATACCATAACCAGGCGGCAAAAATGTCCATTTTGTATAGTATAAAGGTGTTCCTCCACTGGCAATAATATTTACTGTACCATCAGCTCCATAACAGCTCAGAGTGTCAATAATATTTATATCACTTTCTAATAAATCGGGTTCAGTAAGTGTTAATGAATCGAAATCAATACAGTTCAGTTTATCAGACACAGTAACATAATAAGGCCCTACAGTTAAATTATTGATATCCTTGGTTACTTCGGCATTACTCCATAAATAATTCAGGTTATATTCATCATAATTATCATATGCAGATAATCCTCCCACAGGAAGAAGTTTTATAAATCCGTTGTCTTCGCCATAACACTTGATGTTCCTGCCTCCTATATAAGTAGATACCGTATCTATTTCAATCTGTAATGTTGGCGCAACAGAAACAAAAACCGTATCAACTATGCCCGGACATTTTTCAACACCGTGAATGTCTTTTAAATATGGTGATACTATAAAACTGACTAACTGAGGTACTGATGTATTATTAACTATTGAATCAACAATCATATATCCCACAGGAAGATTAGATGTGTCCTGGCTGAAGTAAACTTCCACATCCCCGGGAGTATATTCTGCATCATATTTAAACCGCACCTCCTGCAACGAATTTGTTACAGTCGTTAGAATAATTGAAGG
>CBFCXR010000011.1:0-30631 GCA_965602045.1 uncultured Bacteroidales bacterium
TTTGCTTTTGTGGGCGTTACTGGAGTCGAACCAGTGACCCCCTGCTTGTAAGGCAGGTGCTCTGAACCAACTGAGCTAAACGCCCGACAATTAACGTCTTTAAAAAACGAGTGCAAATATAAAGGATTTTTTTTAATGTTAAAAAAATACTATCCTTTTTCTAATTTTAAATAATCCGCTACAATATATGTGCTTCCTCCAATAAAAATCATATCATTTTCATGTGCTGAAGATCTTGCTGCATTATATGCCTCTCTCACCGTATAGTATGATTTTCCTTTTAAATTATATTTTTTCGATTTTTTTAAAATTATCCTTTCATCCAGTGCCCTGGGAATATCAGCTTTTGTAAAATAATAAGAAGCATCCTTTGGAAAAACCTTAAGAAATTCATCGATATTTTTGTCTTTTACAAAGCCTAATATCAAATGTAATCTACTGTAAGGTGTATTTTCCAACTGTGAAATAACTGACTTAAATCCTTCCTGATTATGAGCCGTATCACATACAATCCTGGGATTATAATCCATTAATTGCCATCGGCCATACAAACCAGTATTACTGATAACTCTTTCTAATCCATTGTAAATATCCATATTATCAATTCCAAGTCCGTTTTCTCTTAATAAATCTATGCATGCTAATGCTGTAACTACATTCTTTCCCTGACATGAACCTAAAAGATCCGTTTTTAGTCCATTATAAAATATTTGCTTTTCTTTTTCCACATTAAATATTTGCTTTTCATCAGAAGAATAAAAGCCATAATCGATAGAGTATATCTGATCTGCAAAAACAATTGGGGATGATTTATCCTCTGCAGCCTTTAAAAAAACACTGTTTATTTGAGAGCTTGATTCTCCTATTATCACAGGTACTGAATCTTTAATTATGCCGGCCTTTTCGTAAGCAATCTTATCCAGGCTATTCCCCAGAAAATCCATATGATCAAAACCAATGTTTGTTATAACTGAAAATAAAGGTGTTATAATGTTTGTAGAGTCAAGCCTTCCTCCCAATCCTACTTCAATAATCGCTATATCAACCTTTTTGCTGGCAAAATAGTCAAATGCCATGAATACGGACATTTCAAAAAATGAAGGTTGCGTATTTCTGAAGAAAGCCATGTTTTTCATGACAAATTTCACGATATATTCTTCCGGTATCAATTTGCCATTAATTTTTATTCTTTCCCTGAAATCAATTAAGTGGGGAGATGTGTGTAATCCTACTACATATCCGGCATTCTGTAATACAGACGCAAGCATATGGCAAACTGAACCTTTTCCATTTGTTCCGCCAACATGAACTGTTTTATATTTTTTATGCGGACTTTCAAAGTGTTTGTCAAGTTTGTAAGTATTTTCAAGATTTGCTTTATAGGCTGCCCCTCCGGTTCGTTGATACAATGGCAACTGGTTATATAGATAATCGACTGTTTCCTGATAGTTCATATGAAGAGAGGGCTCAAATTTAACACACTTTCACAGGGTAATTAAATTACCATTTTTCGTAATGTATTTTTTCTTTTTTAAATCGATCAGGGAATTCTTTTTTCTCTCCGGGATATCCTATAGAGATTATTGAGAAAGGTTTCACATGTGCAGGAAGATTAAAAAGTCTATGAACTGCTGTTACCCTGTTTTCCCTGGGATAAAGTCCGACCCATACTGCCCCAAGGCCTGTTCCGTGAGCTGCAAGAAGTATATTCTGCGTAGCTGCAGAACAATCTACAGGTCCGTAACCAACATCATGCTGCAGAGTCTCATCCCAGCATACTAATATTGCAACGCTGGAACTTTCCAACATCTGTGCGCTTCGATGAATCTCTATTATTTCATTTATAACTTGTTTGTCTCTGAAAACTATAAAATGCCAGGATTGTTTATTTACTGCAGAAGGTGCGTACATACCTGCTTTAAGGAGTATTTCCACCTGAGAGTCAGTAACTTTTTCATCCGTATATTTTCTTATGCTCCGTCTATGTAATATTGTTTCAATTATATCCATGGATTAGTAGTTTGAAGAAATTATTAAAATATTATTTAGCATTAAATTTCACAGTTTAAAATAAAATTTTCAGGGAAAAAAGGTATTTCTTTGTAAGATTTAACAAATATAAAATAATAAAAATTATTAAATTTAAAGCAGCACTAAATTAATTAATATGGGACAGAAAAAGAAGATATTTGTTTTAGATACAAATGTTTTACTTCACGATTACAGATGTATTTATACTTTTCAGAATAATGATGTTGTGATACCTATAACTGTTCTGGAAGAACTTGACAGGTTCAAAAGAGGCAATGACATATTAAATTTTCATGCACGGGAGTTTACCAGGGAACTCAATAAATTATCAGGTGACGGTTTGTTTGATGAAGGAGTTTCACTCGGTAAAGGTAAAGGTAAATTAACGATTGAAACTGGTAAGCCTTTTTCCAATGTTATTAAGGAATCATTTCCTGAGAATTCTGCTGACCATCGCATCCTTGCCATAGCTGAGCATACACAAAAAAATAAAAACGGGAAATCTGTCATTTTAATTTCCAAGGATATAAATTTAAGAATGAAAGCCAAATCGATAGGTATTTTGTCACAGGACTATGAGAGCGATAAGGTACAGAACATTGCAGATATATATAAAAATATTAGTGTGGTTGAAAATATTGATGATAATTTAATCTCCAGGCTTTATGACAATTCCGAAGGTGTTGCGTTAGAAGAGTTTAATCTGAAAACTAAACCAGGACCCAATCAATATTTTATTCTTAAGGGCAACTCTTCAAGTGCATTGGTCCATTACGATCCTAACAATACTTTAATGAGCAGAGTAATAAAACAAAGGACTTACGGAATTGATCCAAGAAATGCAGAGCAGACGTTTGCACTTGATGCTCTTCTCCGGGATGACATTTTACTTGTTTCATTAACCGGCAAAGCCGGAACAGGAAAAACTCTTCTGGGACTTGCAGCAGCTATTCAACAACGCCAAAAATATGCTCAAATATTTCTGGCCAGGCCTATTATCTCTTTAGCAAACAGAGATATCGGCTTTCTCCCCGGGAATGTGAACGAAAAGATCGAGCCATATATGCAACCTCTGTTTGACAATCTTGATGTTATAAAAAACAAGTTCAGCCAAACCAGTAAGGAATATCAGAAAATAGAGGAAATGCAAAAAGACGAGAAACTGATAATAACTCCATTAGCCTATATTCGTGGGCGAAGTCTTTCGCGCATATATTTTATTGTTGATGAAGCCCAGAATCTTACTCCTCATGAAGTTAAGACAATAATTACAAGAGCCGGCGAAGGAACAAAAATGATTTTTACAGGAGATATTGAACAGATTGATTCACCATATCTGGATGATAAATCAAATGGATTAAGCTATCTTACAGATAAAATGAAGGGTCAGAATATCTTTGCTCATGTGCACCTGATAAAGGGCGAAAGAAGTTATTTGGCCGATCTTGCTAGTAATCTCCTATAAATTTATTTAATTTGTAAAATATAATCCAATAAACAGGACTCATGAAAAACAAAAAAACCTTACACATAGTGAGACATGCCAAATCAAGCTGGGAATATGAGAATATTTCAGATATCGACAGACCACTAAAACTTAAGGGAATTAAGAATGCCTATGAAATGGCGAGAAGAATGAAATTAAGAAATGAGTTACCTGATTTAATTATCGCAAGTCCTGCTAATAGAGCCTTCCATACTGCTGCAATTTTCACCCGTGTATTTGAGTTGATGTTTAAAAATTTGATAATTGATGAAAATCTTTATACTTCTGATGAGGAAACCATCCTTAATTTAATTAGAGGTACTGATAATTCTGTTTCATCGTTAATGATTTTTGGGCATAATCCGGATTTTACAAATTTTGCTAATATTTATGTTAAGAATGCAATACTTAATATTCCTACTTCAGGAATTGTTACACTTATTTTCGATATTGATAGCTGGGAAAATATTCATCGTAATAAACTGGTCTCAGAAAAGTTTGATTTCCCAAAAAAGAGCTTACAAGTAGAATCTTTGTAAGTACTAACCATAAATATCTAGGTGCTTTTTGTCTTTATCTTTGAATTAAGGGTTAATTTATGCGAAAACAAAATAAAATAATAAACCGGGAAATAAGTTGGCTATCATTCAATGAAAGAGTTTTACAGGAAGCTCAGGATACTGATGTTCCTTTGATTGAGCGGATAAGGTTTTTAGGAATTTTTTCAAATAACCTTGATGAATTTTTTAAAGTCAGGGTGGCCACTATTAAGCGAATGCTTGATATTCAGATAGGTTCAAAAAGTGTAGAAGGTGAAAAGCCAAACCAATTAATGAATAAGATTCAGAAAATGGTGATCAGACTTCAAAATAAATTTGAATTTACTTTTCAGAATATACTCATGGAACTTGAGAAAGAAGACATTTATATTACCAATGAAAAAGAATTGAATTCGTCACAGGAAATATATGTAAAAAAGTATTTCAAAGAAAATGTTTTACCCTTACTGTCTCCCATTATGCTCCAAAATGTAGATAAATTTCCTTATCTTAAGGACAAGTCAATTTATCTGGCCACAAAGCTTACAAGTTCAAATCCTGCTATGGAAAAAGAATATGCAATTATTGAAGTACCTACTGATATACTGCCAAGGTTTGTTATAATACCGTCAGAAAATCCCAGAAAATTTATAATATTGCTGGAAGACATTATTAGATATTCCTTAAAGGATTTATTTTCTATTTTACGTTTTGATGCATATGAAGCATGGATAATCAAATTAACAAGGGATGCAGAACTTGATATGGATAACGATGTATCAAAAAGTTTTCTGGAGCTGATTTCAAAAGGAGTAAGTGGCAGAATAAGCGGTCAGCCGGTAAGATTTGTATTTGACAACAGTATCGCCAAAGACTTGATGGAAACCATAATTGAAAGACTCAGTCTGGAAGAAGATGACAATCTAATACCCGGAGGGAGATATCATAACTTTAAAGATTTCATAAGTTTCCCAAATGTAGGAGGGAATCACCTTGTTTACAAAAAGGATATTCCTGTCGGACACTACCTGATTGATGATAATAAAAGTATCCTGGAAGCAATCGCTAAAAAGGATCTTATGGTACATGCCCCTTACCAGGACTTTAATATTTTTATTAGCCTGCTTCAACAGGCTTCAATTGATCCTTACGTAAAGGAAATATCACTCACTGTTTACCGTGTTGCCCGAAATTCCAAGGTTATGAATTCGTTGATTACTGCTGCACGAAACGGTAAAACTGTTAATGTAATAATTGAATTACAGGCCAGATTTGATGAAGAGGCAAATATTTATTGGTCGCGTCAACTTGAAGAGGCAGGCGCTAATGTATATTTCGGGATCCCTAATCTTAAAGTTCATTCCAAACTGGCATATATATCAAGGCAGGAAGATAAAAAAATTACCAATTATTCCTGTGTTAGTACAGGTAATTTTCATGAAGGCAATGCAGCGGTTTATTCCGACTTAATACTATTTACTTCTGACAAGAGAATAACCAGTGAAGTAAAAAGAGTATTTAACTTTTTTGCAAACACTTACAAAAACTATACATACAGATATTTGATAGCTTCGCCTCTCAATATGCGAAAAAAAATGTATGCATTAATTGATAATGAAATAAAAAATGCGAAAGCCGGAAAAAAAGCTTACATAATAATTAAAATAAATAACCTTGTTGATAAGGACATAATTTATAGACTTTACCAGGCAAATAATGCAGGTGTTAAAATAAAACTTATTATACGTGGTATTTGTTCATTGATACCTGGTATCGAAGGGATGAGTGAAAACATAACTGCAATAAGCATTGTAGATAAGTATCTTGAGCATTCAAGAATACTAATATTCTGCAATGGAGGTAATGAGTTGTATTTTATCACATCAGCTGATTTAATGGCAAGGAACCTTGACAGGAGGATAGAAATTACATGCCCGATTTATGACAAGGAAATTCAGCAGGAACTTAAAGATCTTATTAACATTCAGCTCAAGGATAATGTCAAAGCGAGAATTATAAATGAGGAACAGGATAACACATATCTCAAATCGAATTCCAGGAAAAAGCGACGTTCCCAGGTAGAACTATATAAATATTATTCAAAGAAATTAAAGGAATAACTAAATAATTCGTTCTTCAACCTATATTTTATATTTTTGCCCCCATTATTTATTGTAATCTTTTGACTATGAATTATGAATATCTTTGTAATCAGACAATAGAACTTGCTAAAGAAGTTGGTGATTACATTTTGCAGAAACGGGGGAGTATTATTAACCAGGAAATCGAAACTAAAGGTAAGCACAATTTTGTAACTGAAGTGGATAAATTCGCTGAAGAGAAGTTAATTAACGGGCTGGGTAAATTAATAACCACATCGGGATTTATTGCAGAAGAAGGTACTAATACAAAGATAGGAGAAAAGTATAACTGGATAATAGATCCACTTGACGGAACGACAAATTACATTCATGGAGCACCACCTTTTGCAATAAGTATAGCCTTGATGGAAGATGATAAATTGGCTATTGGAGTTATTCTTGAGATAACATATAACGAATGTTTTTATGCTTTTAAAGATAGCCCGGCCTTTTTAGACGGAAAGGAAATTAAAGTATCCTCAACTAAAACGGTAAACGATTCCTTAATTGCTACGGGCTTCCCATACCATAATTTTCAGCGGCTCAAACCATTCATGGAAACTTTGGACTATTTTTTTAATAATTCTCATGGAGTCCGCAGGTTAGGTTCGGCAGCAACTGATTTGGCATATGTAGCATGTGGCCGTTATGATGCTTTTTATGAATATAATCTGAATCCGTGGGATGTGGCAGCAGGTTCTTTTATTTTGAAACAGGCTGGGGGAAAATTAGCTGATTTTAAAGGAGGAACAAACTACATTTTCGGAAAAGAGATGGTGGCAACTAACAGTAAAATATTTGAAGAATTTCTTGGAATAGTTGGTAAACTTATGAATAAATGAAATCTTTGGATTATAAATAATTTATTTTACCGGAAGTCCATGATAAAAATTATATATAAATTATTTTACATACCATTCTGGCTATTTGCATTACTACCGCTAAGAATTCTCTATTTAAAATCCGATTTTTTATATTTTTTAATTTATTATATAATTAGATATAGGAAAAAGGTTGTATACAAAAATCTTAAAAATTCTTTTCCTGAAAAATCTGAAAAAGAAATTACAATAATTGCAAAAAAATTTTACAGGCATTTGTGTGATCTTTTTATTGAATCCGTTAAAATTATTCATCTTTCCAAGGAGCAATTAGATAAGAGAGTAAATTACACTAACGTTGAAATATTAAAAGATTTATTTGAAAGAAAAAAAGACATTGTTCTTGTATCCGGACACTATGGAAACTGGGAGTGGATGGTAAACCTTCAATTACAATTATTGCACAGGTTGCTGATTATTTACCGCCCGTTAAATAATAAATTTGCTAATGAATTAGTCTTTAACATTCGGATTAAATTTGGTATTACAATGGTACCTATGAAAGAAATATTCAGGGAAGCAATAAGATACAAACAAAAAAAAGAACTAATAACGGTATATTTTTTAGCTGATCAGCGGCCTCCCAGGCGAAATAAATTCTGGACAACTTTTTTGAATCAGGATACTCCATTTTTTACCGGCTTTGAAATAATGGCAAAAAAGTTTAATATGGCTGTAATATATTTGAATCTTCAGAAGGTGGGGCGGGGATATTATGATGTCAAATTTGAGAAGTTATATGAAGACACAAAAGATGTACCTAATCTTGAAATTACAAAAAAAGTTGTGAAAACTATTGAAGATTCTATCATTAAAAATCCTGAATACTGGCTATGGTCTCATAACAGGTGGAAGCATAAAAGGGAAAATATTGAATAATTGAAAATGATATGAAGATGACTAAAGTAGCTATAGTTATTCTAAACTGGAACGGGAAAGAATATCTTGAAAGATTTTTACCCTCAGTTGTTGAATATTCTGACCAGTCATATTCAGAGATATATATTGCTGATAACCATTCTAGTGATGATTCAATTGATTTCATAAAGAAAAATTATCCTGAAATCCAGATTATTTCTTTTGATAATAATTATGGGTTTGCGCAAGGGTATGTTAAAGCATTGGCTCAAATAAAATCAGAATATTACGTATTATTAAATTCTGATGTTGAGGTTACCAATCAATGGCTTTCAATAATTGAACTTATGGATAAGGATATGTCAATAGCGGCCGTTATGCCTAAAATAAGGTCATATAGTAATAAAAATTACTTTGAATACGCTGGCGCTGCGGGAGGTTTTATTGATAAATACGGATATCCCTTTTGCAGGGGCAGAATTCTAAATATGATTGAAAAGGATAATGGGCAATATAATGATTTGACAGAAATATTCTGGGCATCCGGAGCTTGTTTGTTTCTAAGATCCAAAGCATATTTTGAAGTAGGCGGACTTGATAAAGATTTTTTCGCACATATGGAGGAGATTGATCTCTGTTGGCGATTAAAAAAATCAGGTTATAAAATAGTATATTGCCCTGAAGCTACAGTTTATCACGTTGGCGGAGGAACATTGCCTAATAATACCCGGAGAAAATTATATCTTAATTACAGAAATAATCTTTTCTTATTATATAAGAATCTTCCTGATGATAACTTTTATCTAATAATAATCACAAGATTATTCTTAGATATCCTGTCTGCATTTGTTTACTTGTTTAGCTTATCCTTTAGCTTCTTTGCAGCAGTTATTATGGCTCACTTCTCGTATTACTTTTCTATAAGGACTCTTAAAAAGAAGAGGAAAGAAATAAACAGAAACACAAAGGTATACATGCCAAATCACATTTATAAGAGCAGTATAATATATGACTTCTTCTTTAGAAAAAAAAGATACTTTAACCAGTTGAATTTTTAATACTCCATCGATAGCTGAACTAATACGTGTAAAGCTTCACAACTTCAGTAACAAATTGGTAATATATTATTTTAATGTCCTTGAGCCGGACAGGCTTATATAAATAACAAATGACTGGGAGAAATCAATATTACCCGGAACAAAATGAAACGAAAACTGTAATTTGCCTTTTATTCGGGTTGATTTATTGCCTTGATAAAACAGATCAATTCTACCATAGTTCTTTGATTTATAAAATCCATCTCCGTAGAGCAAAATCTGCCTGTCTCCATAATAATATACTCCATTAAAACCTAATCCCTTATGCATTACAACGAGATTACTTAACCAGCCTAAAGGAAAGTTAATATCATATTCATGTCTTATTCTGTCATATGATAATGCAGCACCCGACTTAAGTATTAAGCTATCCAGAAATATTTTCGAAGATAGATTAACTCCCATACTTACAGTTAATCCTCCATTGTCTCTTATATGATCGTCAGGAATTGGAACAGCAGGGCCGGCAAAGTGGTACATAATAAAATTATGCTGATAAAGCAAAATACCTTTTCTCAACATTCCTTCCCCACCGATAAGAAAGGTTTCCCTTTTTGTATTTGTTTGTCTGCTTGTCCAGTCAATCCAGATATTATGATACCCCCAGTCGCTTTTAACTCCCAAAAACATTCCTTCAACATTAGGACGATAATATTCCAGTGTATCAGTTAACAGGATAAATGGATGAGTTATTAAACCATGACGGGGAAATGCCCCTATATAAAAATCAAAATATTTATTAAACCCATTATAATACATTGTAATATCAGGAACAATTAGATCACCCTTGCTGCCAAATTCATATAAATAGTTAAGTCCTGCTCTGAATCGATTGTAATCATTTACTGCAAATCCAACATCAGCAAAAATTCTGGAACCAAAAATTGTCTGAGGTTCAATAAATTCATTGAAATATTCCCTGTTATCCATAAATCCATGAAATCCGGTATTCCATTCAATATGTTGACCTGAGGTTAAAAGACAAAATGTTAAAATAAATGTTAGGGATATTACTCTATTCATACTTAGCAAATTCGTTTTAAAATCAAGGACAATCCATTAAAAATTTGGCAGAACTTTTAAAAATAGTATTTTTAAGTTAATAAATTTTATATAAAAGTAAATTCTACAATTTTTATAAATATATGTTTTAATTGATAATTGCAACTTAATAAGTCACATGAAGAGTTATATTAAAAGGATTGGTAATTTAAAAAACATTAATTATCCGTTGTATGGTTTTCTGGCTATCTGGTTAGTAATTAATCTAATTCAGTCATATTTTACTGAACTTGCCCATGATGAGGCATATTATTGGATGTATTCAAAATACCTGTCCTGGGGTTATTTCGATCATCCTCCTATGATCGCACTGATTATAAAAATTGGATACGCAATTTTTAATAATGAATTAGGAGTAAGATTTATAATATGTTTGATAGGGTCGGGTACTTTACTTCTATTATTCAAACTTATTGACCAACCGGATAAGAAGCTGTATTTTTTCATCATTCTCACTATGTCAATAGGAATGGTTTCAACTCATGTCTGTGGTTGGATTGCTATACCTGATACACCTGTTATTTTTTTTGTTACCTTATTCTATTATCTATATAAAATATATTTAGATAATGACAGTATTAAAATAGCTATTATAATCTCAGTTGTTATTGCATTAATGCTTTACAGTAAATATCATGGAGTATTAGTTATATTCTTTACACTGATTTCAAATATAAATCTTGCTAAAAGAAAGAGCTTTTGGATAATTGTAACTTTCTCAGCTATATTAATGATTCCTCATCTTATCTGGCAGTTAAAAAATGACTTTCCTACTTTCGGTTATCATTTAATAGGGAGATCATCATCTTATGAACTTAGTTACACGACAAACTATATTTTAGGTCAATTATTAATATCCGGTCCGCTGGTAGGATTTATTATTATATATCATGCCTTTGGATTTAAATCCAGCAGCCCTTTTGAAAAATCATTAAAATTTAATATGATCGGCACATTTATTTTCTTCTTTATTTCCAGCTTTAAAGGGCGTGTCGAACCTCATTGGACTGCCATAGCTTACATACCTTTAATTATTTTGTCATATAAAAGCATAATTTTAACGCAAAAGGCTAAAGTATGGGTACAACGGCTGTTTTGGCCAAGCATTATATTCATCTTTACTGTTAGAGCAGCATTAATATTTGATTTTTTACCACGGTCGTGGAATCTGTTGAAAGAATTTCATGGCTGGGACAAATGGGCAAATGAAATTAAAGAAACTGCACAGGGAAGAAAAGTTGTATTTACCAATAAGTATCAATATCCGTCAAAATATACTTTTTATACAGGTGAATTTGCGCATACTTTAAATAATATCAATTACAGAAAAAATCAGTATGATATCTGGCATTTTGAAGATTCAATTCAGGATAAATCTGTAATGCTTATACATAGCAAAACATCAACTGATACATTAGAAACAAGTAATGGTTTACGCCTGGATTATCAATTTATTGACAATTTCAGGTCTTATTATGGGATTGTAATTACTATCATTAAGGATAAATTAATATATCAAAGAAACAGTGATGCACATATATTAATTATGGTTGAAAATCATTCTGACAAAATCATAAATTTTAAAGAGAACAAAGGTCAGAATTCATTTCTATATTATATATTTTCAAGGAGGGGTAGCATTATAACTTCACCCTCGAAAATCGATGATGTTGAATTAAAATTTATAAATCCGCACTGTTTTTATCCTCAAAAAATTAAAATTAAAACTCCTGAAGAACCTGGAATATATTTTCTTAATGTGTCAATTGGAACGGGAGGCCGTCTACCAGCAAATAATTGCAACCCTATACGAATCAAAATCATTTAAAAATAATTATACTTCAAGCCTCAATTTAGCTTCCCTGAAAATAAACGCCAAAATAATTTCATTCCAGAGGGTTACTTTTTATAGAAAACCGGAATTAATGTTATGCAAAATAGTATATTAATTTCTTTATTATATGCTCATGCATTTATCATACAACTATATAAATCCTAATTTGATAACTAATAATAATGTTAAAATGAATTTTAATTGGCAAAGCAAGACATTATTGATAATTGAAGATGACTATGCAAGTTATCTTTTCCTCAAGGAGGTATTATTAAATACAAATATTAAAATAATAAGAGCAATTTTGTTAAAACAAGCTATCGAAAATTTAACTTCAGATATTAAGATTGATCTGGTTATTATGAACATAAATATTTATGGAGACAATATTCATAAAAGCATATCGGAAGTTAAAAGGTACTGTGCTTATACACCAATAATAGCTATTACAGACCAGGATTCAATAGATGCCAAAAGTGATTGTATACAAGCTGGATGTGATACCTTTATTTACAGGCACATTGACAGGTTCCAGTTACTAAATACTATTGATGAATTATTGGATAGAAGTAATATTTTAAATTCCTTGGACTTTAGGAGCGGGTAATAGCTCAATCTCAATTGAGCTAAAGGTATTGCACCAGTTTTTCCAGTTGATTTGCTCTTGATCCCTTAATAAAGACATTAGCATTTTTAATTTCACAGGTTTTTAAAAATTCAACCAGGCCATCAATACTTTCAAAAAAACTATAATCAAACTCATTTGCAGGTTTCTGAAATTCTTTACCAACACATAAAACATTTCTTATTTTCCTGTCCTTAAGTAACTTCAATATAATTTTATGTTCATTATATGTAGTGGAACCGACTTCAAGCATTTCACCCAAAATAAAGTATTTATTTTTTATATCGACTTCAATAAAATCTTCTATTGCAGCTTTCATGCTTGTTGGATTGGCATTATATGCATCGAGAAAAATTTTATTGTTCCTGGTTTTAACTATTTGTGACCGGTTATTTACAGGGGTATATTCTTCCAGGGATTTTTTTATCGTTTCTTTCTTAATATTTAAGAAATATGCAAATACCGATGCAGCAACAGCATTTTCCAGATTATATTTGCCAAAAAGCTTTGTTTTTATTTCAAGTCCTTTATCATTATTGTCCAGAAACAGAACAAATTTAAGATAAGGATCAGACGCCAGGTAATGCCCCCAATGTCCGGAAAGTTTATTCCCGTACAATAATATATTATTATAATCTTTTGGTATTATATCCTTTATATATGAGTCATTAGCATTTCCAAGTATTGTTCCCTTATTATACTTTAAATATCGGAAAAGTTCTGCTTTTGCTTCCGACACTCCTTCAACACTTCGGAAACCCTCTAAGTGGGCTTTCCCGATATTAGTAATCAATCCGAAGTCAGGCTCTGTTATTTCACACAATTGTTTAATCTCACCCGGATGATTTGCTCCCATTTCAACGATTCCGATTTCTATATCAGGTGACATTGAGAGTATTGTTAATGGCACTCCGATATGGTTATTCAGATTACCTTTTGTCGCATATACCTTATATTGTTTATTTAATATTTCAAATATTAATTCTTTAGTCGTGGTTTTCCCGTTTGAGCCGGTGATGGCCAATATTTTCATTCCACATTTCTTACGATGATAGTTAGCCAGTTTTTGGAGGGTATTTAATGTATCTTCAACTAAAATAAACCTGTCATCAGACTTTGAGTACGACTTATCAATAACAGCATATTCAGCCTTATTTTCTATTGCCTCCCGGGCAAATTTATTACCATCAAAATTTTCACCTTTTAACGCAAAAAATATTGATTTTTCTTTAATGCATCTTGAATCAGTTGATATTTCAGGATAATTTTGATAGAGTTCATATAACTTATGAATTTCCACAATATATTTCTAAGATGTTAAAAATCAAAAAAACCTCATTATTACTAATGAGGTTTTTAAATCAATATTTTAATTATAAATTATCCTAGAATCCTGCCGGAGTTCCAACACGTGTCATAGCGCATCTAAATCCCAAATCATCCCTGGATGATCTTTCACTAAGAAATCTTCTTGCTCCCGGAGTTAACCAGTAAGCTCTGTCTCTCCATGATCCTCCCTTATAAACCCTTGATTGATCATTTACCAATGAGGTTTCATAACCTGCCTTTTGTGAATACATCCTATCCGAAGTTAAACTTTGACCCTCTGAATCCATTGTCCAGTCATCACCATCAATTACGCTAGACTCATAATCTCCATCCTGATAATTTTTATAATATGCTTTTTTATAATTCCATCTGTTAATTGACTCTGCTTCTGTAACAGGCCTGTATCTTAATCTTCCGAGGCTATCCTTTTCTGCAACGTTTCCTTCTTCATCCCTTACAATAGTTTGAAATACATTTCCTCTAAACGGATTGAATTCTTCAAAATCTTCAAATGACAAAGGTCTGTAAACATCTTCAACCCATTCACTGACATTTCCAGCCATACTGTATAATCCATAATCATTTGGCCAGAAAGATTCAACCGGAGCAGGGATAGAAGCATTATCATTCAGGTCACCAGCAACACCCATCATATCACCTCTACTACGTACGAAATTAGCTCTCATTTGGCCCCTGTACTTTTTAATATCGTTTCTTACATTATGTCCGTCCCATGGGTATATTCTGCGCTCATAAATCCTTTCTTCAAATGAGTTACCAATTAAAGCAAGAGCAGCATACTCCCATTCAGCTTCTGTTGGTAAACGGTATCTAGGCAATAAAATACCATCTTCCATTTGAACTCTTCTGAATTCTTTATTTGGATCCAGGCTTGGTAAATTCTTATTGATTAATCCCTCATACTGGCCTGCCAGATATGCTTCAGTATTAAAATTTTCTTCACCCAACTGATTTGGATCAGGATTTAATATGCCCTGCCTAATTAATATCACCTCATTAACCCTGTCAGTTCTCCATGCACAATAATCAGATGCCTGAAGCCAGTTTATACCTACGATTGGGTAATCATTGTATGCAGGATGCCTGAAATAATAAAGAACATAAGGCTCATTATAGGCCATTGGGCGTCTCCAAACCAGTGTGTCCGGCAATGCCTTTCTATATACCTCAGGATACTCAACAAAAACTCTATGAATCCAATATAAATATTCTCTATAATCTATATTTCTTATCTCGCTTTGATCCAGGTAGAAAGAGCTTACAGTGACTCTCTTAGGGACATTATTCCAATCATAAAGTAAATCCTGTTCAACTCTACCCATGGAAAATGTTCCTCCTTCAATAAATATCAATCCCGGGCCTGTTTCCTGTTTATATCCAAATTTTACTTCAAAACCACCCATATCAGGATCATTGTAATTCCAATTTGTTGTAGTGGAAGATTTTCTACTTTTACCACCTCCACATGCTGATAATACAAAAATAAGAATAGCAACTTTCGCTATAGCATAAAACTTAATGTTCATGGTTTTACGGTTTTTGTTTTTCAAATATAAATAAATTTATCTTTAATATACAACATTTACTCTAAAATAACTACAACTTGGGGCATTTTATTGCCCTATTCTTTTTTCTTTTTTCATTATGTTGCAACATTAATAAAAGTGTTACCTCATGAGCTCCCATCTTATAAGACAGAAAATTACTCCTGGTTAAATTTATATCATAATTATAAAATAATTTATAATTCGGTTGTATAAATCCTGCTAATGCTGTTAAAGAACTAAAATTGAATTTAAAATTGTTTTTTGCCCATAAACCAAATGATAATGACGATACAGTAATCCTGGTCCCGTATATTAGCTGATGATGTTGTTTATTTTTCTGAAACAGCAGAGAAGGTGTAAATACAGGAGAATTATTTCCGTAACTTCTTATTAAAGGTATATCGCACGAAGCGTGCAAGGAATAATTTCTGAAAAGCATATTGTTACTACTTGAGCTAAAATAGTTCTTTGGTTGCGTAATATGTTGAACTGAAAATCCGATGTCGAGAATACTGTATATTTCAGCCATAAATCCTAAAGAGAAGTCCCAGAAACTGCTTCTAACTGATTCAAAAATATCTTGTCCGCCATTAATCCCGGGACTATTTCTAATATCTGATTCAAATATCAGGTTTTCAGCATTCAGATTCTTAAAATAATATGAAGCCATTAATCCGGCATTTAAGTATATTTGAGGATTGATTTTTATATTATAGGCATAAATTGCATTTATAGTTGTACTTGTAATTACTCCCCCTCCCTGCTTATCATTTAAAAAATAAAATCCCACTCCACTTTGATATTTTATCAGCGGAACAGAAAATGAAGCACCATAGGTAACAAATGCGTCCTTTAATCCGGGCCATTGATTTCTGTATGTTACAGATGCTTCAGGACTTGTTATTGAGCTAACAAATGCCGGATTTATATGTACTAAATTTGTTGAAAAATTTGAAAAATATGAATTCTGGGCAAAGTTTATCAAATTGTTTAATATTAACATTATTAATATGACAGTAAATTTAATATACATTATTGAACTAAATAGATAAATTTTTGTTAAAATATTATATTTTGCAATAATTTATTAACACTATCGTTTAAAAAATAAACCTTTAGGTTATCAACATTTTTTTTTATTTTCGCAACCTTGTTTTAAATATCATTTATGAGGTATTTTGCATTTTTATTAACAGCATTGACAATTAATAGTGTTGCACAAGATGTAACGCTTAACAGGACGATTTCATGGGAGGCTAATAAAACAGTAACTAACTATATTGATGAATTAAAAGACCCCATCCCTAAAACAGAATATTTATTTTTTGAAGATGCAACATATTCTAATCCGCATACATTGTTCCCATACTATTATGAACTTATAAAATTAGATGATTATTATAACAGTGACAATTTAATTATTTCAGATCAAGTTTATAAACCAATTGATAGTATTAATATTCAGAATGTTAAGTTTTTGGAAAAAATTCCTGCGAAATTGAATTGGGAATGCTCAATCAGATATATGAATAAGAAGCCTTATCTTCAATTAAGCTTCATTCCCCTGATAAGAAATTCCGCAACTAATAATATTGAGCGGCTTGAAAGCTTTGTTATAAAGCCGGGAATCAAAAAAACTTCTGATAAGAAAAGCACTATAACAATATCTGAAAAAAGCTATAAGGAAAACTCCGTTTTAGCAAGCGGCAAATGGAGTAAAATAAAAATCACTGAGAGTGGAATATATAAACTCACCTATAGTGACATATTATCACTAAATCTATCAGAACCATCAAATATTAGGATATATGGCAACGGAGGTAAATCATTGTCATATATGAATAATGAACCACGTCCGGATGATATTATAGAGAATGCGATTTATATGGAGACGGGAAATGATCAAAATTTTAATGAGGGGGATTACATATTATTTTATGCTGAAGGGCCGGTTACCTGGGAATATGATACTATAGAGAGTATTTTTGAACACTCAATTCATCCATACTCAGATGCATCCTATTATTTTTTAACGACAAGTTTCGGCCCTGGTAAAAGAATTAACAAATCAGGGCAGGTTAATGAATCTGTCACGCATAACCTAACCTCATATAATAATTATGCTTATCATGAGAGAAACCTGATTAACCTGGTTAAATCAGGGAGGCACTGGCTTGGGATTAAAATTGAAAATGCCAGTTTTGATACAAGTTTTATCTTTCCTGATATTGTTTTGACCTCACCTGTATTCTTAAAAACCAATGTTGCAAGCCGGGCAGGCCAGAGCAGATCGATAGTTGTAAAGAGTAATAATTATATTTTAGATCCAATAACAGTTGATGGCTTAAATATGACATCATCTACAAACATCTATGCAAAGCAAAAGTCAAGTATTGTATCATTTATACCTCAACAGGAGACAATTAATATAAGGATTACTTATGATAAAATAGAACAATCTGATGAAGGTTGGCTGGATTATTTTATTCTTAATGTCAGGAGCAATCTTATACTGGATGATAATCCCTTATTCTTCAGGGACATAGAATCTGTTGGCCAGGGAAATGTTGCGCAGTTTAATATCAGTAATGCCGGTAACAACTCTATAGTATGGGACATTACTGACAAATATAATATCGGTCAGCTTAACACAAGCTTAAATGGGGCAACATTAAATTATAAAAGTAAAACTGATACTTTAAGGGAGTTTGTAGCTTTTAATATTACAGGTAATTTCCTTAAGCCGATTATTGATGAAGAAATCTCAGTAGTTGAAATTCAAAATCTTCATGGTACAAAACCACATAATTTAATTATTATTACGCATCCTGATTTTATTGAACAAGCTAATCAATTAGCTGACTTTCATAGAAATAATGATAATTTAAGTGTTCATGTAGAGACTACTGATAGAATATTTAATGAATTTTCTTCAGGCAAACCAGATGTAAGTGCAATGCGTGATTATATAAAAATGATTTATGATAGATCAGGAGAAGATGGCAACTCACTAAAATATTTGTTACTTTTTGGAGACGGTTCATATAATAACTATTCAAATAGTCCTGATAATCCAAAATTTATTCTTACTTATCAATCTGTAAGTTCCTTAGGTCATAGCGGTACATACGTGACGGATGATTTTTTTGGCTTGCTTGATGATGATGAGGGAGGTAAGCAAAATATGGAGATTTACCCATTGGATATTGGAGTGGGCCGGTTACCTGTTAAGACTGTGGAAGAAGCACAGGGTGTAGTTAACAAGATAATATCATATAGTACAAGTAATAACATGTCAGATTGGAGAAACATATTATGTTTTGTAGGAGACGATGGTGAATATAATAATGGGATACAACATATGTACCAGGCAAATAAACTGGCTGATTCCATTATAACTAATCATCCTGAATATGTAGTAAAAAAGATTCTGCTCGATGCATACAAGCAAGTCACAACTTCAACAGGCCCGAGATATCCTGATGTGCACAAAGCGATTATTGATAACTTCAATAATGGAATGTTAATATTCAATTATAGTGGGCATGGTGGTGAAAATGGAATTACTAAAGAACGGATTCTTCAAAAAAGTGATATTGTGGCATTAGAAAATGAGGACAAGCTTCCTTTACTTATTACTGCCACATGCGAGTTTAGCCGTTTTGATGATTTGAGTGATGAAGAAGGAACTATTACTGAAAAAACTTCTGCCGGTGAGACGGCAATATTAAATCCAAACGGCGGAGGAATTGCTTTATTATCGACAACAAGATTAGTTTTTTCGGACAATAATTTTGAACTAAACAAGAAATTTTATAATTATATATTCGCAAGAGATGAAAATAACCGGAAATACGCCCTGGGTGACATTATACGATTGTCTAAAAACGAACTAGGTTTTGACAGAAACAAACTTAGTTTCACATTGCTGGGAGATCCTGCGTTAAAACTTGCATTACCTGAATACAAAATAGTAACAGATTCGTTAAATAACAAGGCAATTAGCGAAGAAACAGACACTCTCAAAGCGTTTTCAAAAATTACTATCAGCGGACATATATGCAACCGGGATAGTATTATATCAGAAAATTTCAATGGAATAATATATCCTTCTATTCTCGATAAACCTCAAACTATAACAACATTTGGAAATGATGGAATTAATACTTTCCAGTTTAAAGCACAGGAAAATATTATTTATAAAGGTAAAGCCACTGTGACAGATGGGAAATTCAGTTTTTCATTTATTGTTCCAAAGGATATTTCATATAGTATCGGAAACGGAAAAATCAGTTATTATGCAGAGGATTCCGTTATCGATGCCAATGGTTATTATGGCGGAATTCTGATTGGCGGTACATCTAATGAAACATTATGTGATTATTCGGGCCCTGAAATTGACGTTTACTTAAATAATGAAAAATTCGTCAGTGGTGGTATTACAAGCAAAGATCCCATAATATATGTAAAAATAAATGATGAAAACGGCATTAATACAGTTGGTAATGGTATCGGGCATGATATTGTCGGAATTTTAGACGATAATATCGGTCAATTATTTGTACTTAATAATTATTATGAGTCAGATATTGATAATTATAATAGTGGTACGGTTAATTATCAACTTAAAAACATAAGTCCCGGATTACACTTCCTGAATGTTAAGGTCTGGGATATTTTCAATAATTCTTCAGAGGAGTCAATCGAGTTTAGAGTAATTGATACGGATGATCTAGTATTAAATAAAGTCTATAACTACCCTAATCCTTTAACAGATTATACTATTTTTCAATTTGAACATAACATATCAAATGACAAATTATTAGTAAGGATTAATATTTTTGACCTTTCAGGCAGACTAATTAATACAATTACAAATGAAGAGTTTTCCACCGGATACCGCTCTGATTCAGTTGTATGGGATGGAAGAGACATGAATGGCGGTAAGTTACCAAAAGGAATTTATATTTACAGAGTAAGGGTTGAAACAACCGAGGGTAAAGTAGCTGAAAAGTCCGATAAACTAATAATTATGAATTAATTAATATGCTGGTTCTCAAATTTAGATATTTATTATATATTTGCTCCTCTTAAATTAATACTTACATAATATGCCAAAAAGAGTTGAAATTTTAGGATTAATATTTGGATGTATATTCGTGAATGTATTTTCACAATCCGATACAGAATTAAATCCAATACCATCTACTGTGCCATTTCTTATTATAGCACCTGATTCCCGTGCAGGGGCTATGGGTGATGCCGGAGTAGCAACAAGTCCTGATGCCAGTGCCCAACACTGGAATGCTTCAAAATTTGCTTTTGTAGAAGGCGAGATTGGCTTCTCCATGTCATTCACCCCCTGGTTAAGAAATCTTGTTAATGACATTAATCTCGGATACGTGTCAGGTTATTTCAGAGTTGATGACAGACAAGTTGTAAGTGCTTCATTTTTATACTTTTCTTTGGGGGAAATCCTTTTCAGAGATAGGTATGGTGATGCACTTGGTAGCTTTAATCCAAATGAACTGGCATTTGATGTAGCATATTCAAGACAGTTCACTGATAATTTTTCAAGTGCACTAACCTTACGTTTTCTTAGATCTGATTTAACTGGCGGAGGCACACAAGGCGGAGAAGAATACAATCCGGGCATATCTTTTGGTGCTGATCTGTCAGCATATTATCAGAAAAAGATTAAATTGAGTGATAAAGAAGGCGAATTTGCATGGGGCGTGGCAATTTCTAACTTAGGGTCAAAAATATCTTATACAGAAGGTACAGAAAAGTCTTTTATTCCGGCAAACCTCAGAGTCGGCGGTAGAATGTCTGTTGATCTTGATGATTATAATTCTATTAGCCTTACAGTTGATCTTAACAAATTACTGGTTCCAACGCCGCCCGAATATTTTATTGATAGTTTAGATGATAATGGCGATAAAGTTATTCAGGATGGCAGAACTGCACCATCTTCATTGCCTTTAAGCTGGATTCAGTCTTTTTATGATGCTCCCGGCGGATTTAAAGAAGAGTTCCATGAAATTATGTATTCTGTCGGAGCAGAATACTGGTATAGGGAGCAATTTGCTATTAGAGCCGGATACTTTTATGAGCATGAATCAAAAGGAAACAGAAAATATCTTACTGCAGGTATAGGATTAAAATTAAACGTATTTTTTCTTGATTTTTCTTATTTAATGCCTAGTTCAGGCAGAAATAATCCTTTAGCAAATACAATGAGGTTTACTCTTGGCTTTATATTTGATAAATTCAAGGGCTTAAGATAATATGAATATCCGCGTAGGTTTTGGATACGATGTTCACAAACTTAAACCAGGATTCAAATTTTTTCTGGGCGGAATTAATATTAAAGCTGACAAAGGATCCGTAGGCCATTCTGATGGCGACGTATTAATACATGCTATATGTGATGCACTTCTGGGTGCGGCAAATTTACGCGATATCGGCTATCATTTCCCTGATACATCAGATGAATTTAAAGGTATCGACAGCAAAATACTTTTAAGTAAAACAGTTGATTTATTAGATAAAAAAGGATTTACAGTTGGTAACATTGATAACACAATCTGTCTGGAAAAGCCAAAAATTCAAAATATAATCCCGGAAATGCAGAAAAAACTCGCAGAGATAATCGGAATAGAAAAGGAAAGTATTTCTGTTAAAGCTACAACTACCGAAAAACTGGGCTTCATAGGAAAAGAAAAGGGTGTTGCAGTTTATTCAGTAGCCCTGATTATGAAAAAAGATAAAAATAACTAATTATTAACTAATAGTTTAATTTAATTTTTTATGTATATTTATTATATATTTACTCCTCTTAAATTAATGCTCATAAAGTATGATACAGAAAGTCGTAATTTTAGCATTAATATTTGGATTTTTATCCATTATTGTTTTTTCACAAGGTGATGCAGACTTAAATCCAATACCCGCCACTGTACCATTTCTTGTTGTAGCACCTGATTCTCGTGCGGGAGCTCTGGGTGACGCTGGAGCCGCAACTAGTCCGGATGCATGTTCACAACACTGGAATGCTTCAAAATATGCGTTTATAGAAGGAGAATCAGGTTTTGCTATGTCTTTTACACCCTGGCTTAGAAATCTTATAAGTGACATAAACCTTGGATATGTTTCCGGTTATTTCAGGATAGATGACAGACAAGTTGTAAGTGGTTCATTTTTATACTTTTCTATAGGGGAAGTTCTTTTCAGAGATATGTCTGGTGAAAATATGGGAAATTTTACCCCAAATGAAATGGCTATTGACGTAGCTTATGCGAGAAAATTCTCTGATAGATTTTCAAGTGCATTAACACTCCAGTTTCTTAGATCCGATTTAACTGGAGGAAACACAACTGGAGGAGGAGAATATAATCCGGGTATATCCATCGGGGCTGATCTGTCAACTTACTATCAAAAAGAGATAAAATTAGGTACTTATCCAGGCGAATTTGCATGGGGAGTGGCAATATCAAATTTAGGATCTAAAATATCCTATACTGAAGGTACCAACAAATCTTTTATCCCGGCAAACCTCAGAGTAGGCGGAAGGATATCTGCTGATTTTGATGAATATAATTCTGTTAGTCTTACTGTTGATCTCAACAAATTATTAGTGCCTACCCCGCCTGAATATTTTGTTGATAGTACAGATGCAGCAGGAAACGATGTCATTAAAAACGGGAAAGTCGCGCCATCTTCCTTACCTTTAAGCTGGATTCAGTCTTTCTATGATGCTCCGGGAGGACTTAAAGAAGAGTTCCATGAAATTATGTATTCAGTTGGAACAGAATATTGGTACAGAGAGCAATTTGCTATGAGAGCCGGATATTTTTATGAGCATAAATCAAAAGGTGACAGAAAGTATTTTATTGCCGGTATAGGATTGAAACTTAATGTATTTTTTATTGATTTTTCATATTTAATACCCACCTCAGGCAGAAATAATCCTTTGGCAAATACTATGAGATTTACTCTTGGCTTTGTATTTGATAAATTCAAAGACTTATAATCATTACATTTCAGTTCTGGTTTTGATCCGTGCTTTTTATTCAGCCCCGGGAAAAATCTCCTTAAAATCTTCCGGCGTGCCAATATCTATGCTTGTACCGTCTTCGAAAATTACAGCTTCAGCATTCATGCCATTTTTAATTGCCTCTAAAAAAATATCACCGGGATACAATTCCCGTAATAGTAATCCTTCGGTTTTCAAATCTTCCTTGCCGTTATTTTTAATAACATCCTGAATATACTCATGCATAAAATCCCAGAATGTAGTATTCCACAGGGCAATTGTCCATCCATACTTCAAATCAGGCCTGTCTTGTTTAATTATAATATCCTTGATTTTTCCCCTGTTATCAAATTCAATCATATCCCACTTCTTATAATTCTTTATTCTAAATACTCCGAGAACAATATCAGCATTAGTCTCTGACATTTTATCCTTAACTTCTACAAATGCATTAACCGGCCTGAATACTATATCTGGATAACCTAATGCTACATATTTATCTTTTGTGAAATGGTATGCCTGATCTAATGTAAACGGGGTTCCATAAGGCAGGTTCATAATCAGGTATGATATTTTAACTCCAAAATCCGTTCCATCGCCAAAATATGCAGGTATGTCCCACTTCCCCTGACGCAGAATAAAATATATTTTATCTATACCGGCTATTCGATAGCTATTGATTAAATACTCAGATATTACATTTATTTTAAAATTATTATTCTCTTTAAGTTTACTATTATATACCGGCAGAATTTCTTTACTACAGGGGATCTTTCCCAACCTCTTTGCCTGACCTCCCGCTGGAATAAGCCCAATTATTTCCATAGCTTATATTCTTTAACTTTAAATTGTTACAATATTAATATATTTTAATATAAATTTTAAAACCCAATCTTAAAATGTTAATGTTAAAAATTCACTGATTTTCTTTAAATTTAACAAAATCATCACTTATGGCAGGAATGGATAGATTAAGAAAGAAAAGGTATATACAAAAAATACATTTAAATAATATTCAGCAATAAATCAAATTCATCTAAGTTATTTGATTATTAAATGATTGTAAATTTTTAAAAATTTCTTATATATGAAACGAATAATTTTAATACTCGCGTCTTTAAGTTTTTTTTCTTATATAGCAGTTAATGCGCAAAGAAATTGGACATTAGAGGAATGCATAAATTATGCGCATCAAAATAATCTGCAAATTAAAAGACAGGAATTAAATGCAAATATCTCAGGAGCTAATTATAAACAATCAAAGTATAGTGTTTTACCTGACTTAAATTTGGGAGCGTCAAAAAACCTGAACTACGGCAGGGCAGTTGACCCGTATACAAATGATTATATTACAGAAAATACTTCATCTGACAGATTTTATGCCAGTTCATCTTTAAATATTTTTAATGGCCTGCAAACATATAATACTATAAAAGAAAATAAGTATCACTTTCTAAAAAGCCGGCAAGATGTGGTAAAAGTTAAGAATGACATATCAATACAAATAGCTACTGCATATCTTCAAATATTATTTTGCAGGGAATTACTGGATATTTCAAAAAGTCAATATGAGGTAACCCTTCTTCAGGTAGAAAAGACAAAGAAGCTGGTTGAAGTTGGAAATTCTGCTAAAGGCGAGTTATATCAGATGGAAGCACAGGCTGCAAACGAAAAATTGAATGTTATAAATGCTGGAAATCATCTTAAAATGGCTTATTTAGACTTAACACAACTTCTTGATCTCGATTCGGTTAGAAATTTCGATGTTGTTATTCCGGCGGATTTATTGGTAGATAGCAGTTATATTCTTAAAGACGTAACGACATTATATAATGAGGCACTTAATATTCTGCCGCAGATAAAAAGTGCAGAATATGCGCTTATGAGCCAGGAAAAATCATTAGCGGTTCAGGTAGGAAGAAGAAGTCCTCAAATTTATATACAAGGAAGTTATTATACCGGATATTCAAGCACTGGTGCCAGGCTGGATACTGATTCTCCTCAGGATATTACGGTCGGATACTTAGGTGATGACATAAATCAGCCTGTAATAGCCCACGGGTTTGGAACTGAAAATTATCCCTATTTTGATCAACTTAATGATAATGCATATAAATCCGTTTCATTTGGATTAAATATTCCTATTTTTAATCAAAATCAAGTTAACAGAGATATTAGCAACGCAAGGATTATGGTTAATGATTCAAAATTTGCTCTGGAACAGACAAAACAAATCTTATTTAAAGATGTACAACAGGCTCATGCTGATGCTATTGCATCCCTGGAAAAATATAAATCAAGTATGGAGGCAGTAAAATCGAATGAAGAAGCATTTAATTATACACAACAAAAACTGGATGTAGGACTGGTAAGTTCAGTTGATTATAATATTGCTAAAAATGAGCTTTTAAAGGCTAAATCTGATTTGTTACAGGCAAAGTATGAATATATATTCAATATTAAAATTTTAGATTTTTACACAGGAAATCCTATTCTATTATAAAGTTATTTTTAAGATAATTTCTGCATTAGACAATTTATTTTTCCTAAAATTGTATTTTTATTATTAAAATAATTGCATTAATCATGAAAAAAATAGTATCTGTTTTTATTTGTTTGCTTTTTGCAGCTGCAACATTTGGCCAGGTTTTTAATACAGCCGGAATATTGAAAAAAGGAAAAATCTCTTTGGGTCTTAATCCTTCATACTATAATGATAATTTAGGCTTCTTTATACATGGAAATGTTGGAGTATTATCAGGAATTGATTTTTCGTGTAAGTATGGATTCCTTGATGGATCAAATTATATTGGCGGAGACCTTGAATGGGAAATAATGAGCAGGAAACCTTCATTATCGGTTACTACAGGTGCACATTATATAAATGACATCGGACTTGATTGTTCATTGAATATTTCAACATCAATTAAAAAGGGTGTTTATGTTTATTCCGGGGTGGATACTGACATAGAATTTGCTAATGATACTTACCTGTTGTTATGGATCCCCGTGGGAGTTGACTTGAGAATAAAATCAAAATTATCCTTCATCTTTGAAGCAGAAATACCCGTCAGCAATAGCGCTTTTGCAATTATTGACGGAGGAATTATATTTTATTTTAACTAGAAGCTAAATTAACTACTCTTAACAAGAAACTTAAATCTTCTTCTCATAGCATTTAAAGGGCGTCTTCTGGAAGGTAGAATGAAATTTACCTACTTCATCAAATTCACTGCCAGTATATAATTTTGTTTCAGCTTGATTGCTACTTAGTGTATCTAACCTGATAGAGCTATAATCATTCTTTTTCCCATATTCCTCGGTAAACTCAACCAGCATTTTACCAATACCCTTGCCCTGCCAGCATGGGTGAACTGCCATTCTTTTCATATAAAGAACTTTAGAATTATTGTCCGACCACTTAATATCTTTATAATCATCAGGTTGAACTTCATTAATAGTAACCATTCCCAGACAAATACCTTTATCCTTTACAAGATAGATGGCTTCATTACTTAAATCTTTAGATATATCTTCAGTGCCGGGATAAGAACTATTCCAATGCTTCATCCCTTTTAAATTCATATCTTTAACACATTGTCGGATTAAAAAAAGTATTTCAATTAAATCATCAGGCTTTGCTTGAAGTATTTCCATTTGGCTCATTCTTATTCAACACACAACATTATGCTCATAATGTCTTCAGATTAAAAGTATGAATCACTTTCTCAAATATAATGAAATTATAAATAATTAGAAAGTACTAAAAATATTATTGATTAAAAAACTTATGAGTTTAAATTTTTTTTTTAAGTATTCTAATGAAATAAATTTTATATTTATCCGTAATAAACAAGATATTTGTATATAAATTCCGGTGAGAGTAATGAAAATATTTAGGAAGATATTTATTGTAATTTTTTTTATAAGTGTTTATTTTTCATGCAGAAAGGAAAATTTTATTATTAAAGATTCTGCAAAACTTTCATTCTCGACTGATACAATTACTTTTGATACTATATTTACAACTATTGGTTCAACAACAAAAAACTTCCGGATTTATAATCCCCATAGCCAGCCGATAAGGATTTCAGATATTTATTTGGCAGGAGGTGAAAACTCATTTTTCAGATTAAATATTGACGGTGAGATGTCACGAAAAGTTAATAATGTTGAAATACCTTCAAAAGACAGCTTATATATTTTTGTAGAAATAACGATTGATCCTTTTGGTGTAAATAATCCGTTGATCGTTAAAGATTCCCTGGTATTTGTTACAAATGGTAATTACCAGGATATCAAGTTGGTTGCATTTGGACAGGATGTCCATTTAATTAATGGTGAAATAATTGAATCTCAAAACTGGATTGCAGATAAACCTTATCTTATATATAACTCTATGGCAGTGGATACGGGCCAGGTATTAACAATTGAAGAGGGTACCAAAGTATACTTACATGATCGATCAAGCTTGCTGGTCTGGGGAAAGATCCTGGTAAACGGAGTAAAAGACAATCCGGTAATTTTCCAGGGAGACAGGATCGATGAAAATTTCTACGATACAGTTGCCGGGCAATGGGGAACAATTTATATAGATCCTATAAGTAATGATAATTCAATAAATTATGCAATTATAAAAAACTCTGTCGCTGGTATTCAGATAGGATTCCCGACGAGCGATAAAATACCATCTGTGGAATTAAAGAATACTATAATTCAAAACGTATCATTTATAGGTATTTATGCTTTCGGGGCGAAGATAACTGCCTATAATACTATTATTGCTGACAGTAAGGACTATTTAATTACTCTTTTAAAGGGGGGTAATTATAATTTCTATCACTGCACCATAAACAACAGAGGTTTACTATGGGAAGGAAGATCTTCGGATGCTTCAGTTGTCATTACAAATGAATTTGATAATCCTGAAATTGATTCAACAGGAACTAAAATAGTGTATGTTAAAAGAAATGGAGATCTTGAAGCAGCAAATTTTGTTAATTGCATAATTAACGGAACCAGGGAAAATGAATTGCTATTCAGGGACAATGGGGAGAACCTGCTTAACTATAAATTCGATCATTGTTTAATTAAAGAAAATCCTGATTCAGTAGATTCGGAAAATCCGAAACATTTTAATAATGTTATATTTAATGAAGATCCGGAATTTATTAATGATTACTCGCGAACAAATTATGATTTTCAGTTAGATACTCTTTCACAGGCAAAAGATAATGGAAATCCGGAAATAATAGACGATTATCCGTTTTTGGAATACGATTTCAACGGCAACTCCAGGAGTAATGATGAAGCTCCTGATATAGGCGCTTTTGAGAGAATAGAACAATAAATATTTTCACGCTATATTATTAATTGGATGTTAATTATTAAGCTTACTACTGTTCTGTTTATTATAACTAACT
This sequence comes from uncultured Bacteroidales bacterium, assembly GCA_965602045.1. Classification (GTDB taxonomy): domain Bacteria; phylum Bacteroidota; class Bacteroidia; order Bacteroidales; family UBA10428. The sequence goes on from CBFCXR010000011.1 coordinate 28,910, forward strand.
TTCTTTTTATTTCATGTAATAATACCATTTCTCCTGATAAGTCATTTAACAGTTACAACAACAGGGGAGAATATAGAATAATGTTCTATAATGTTGAAAATTTCTTTGATATTTATAATGACAGTCTTACGCAAGATGATGAATTTTTACCTGAAGGTGATAAACATTGGAATTATAACCGGTTTACCGATAAATTAAATAAAATATATAAAGTTATAATAGCTGTTGGAGGGAATGAAGCTCCGGAAATAATCGGATTATGTGAAATAGAAAACAGGCATGTCCTTAACAAACTTATCTATAATACTCCATTGTCGAAATACGAATATGAAATAGTACATCAGGACTCACCTGATAATAGAGGAATAGACGTTGCACTATTATTCCGAAAAGACAAATTAAGTTTGCTGAAAAAAGGCTTCTTTAATATTACTTTTGCCTGGGATTCCCTGAAGAAAACAAGAGATATCCTATACATTAAAGGATTAACGCCGGGAGAGGATACTCTTCATATTTTTGTTAACCATTGGCCTTCCAGATATAAAGGGCAACTTGAAACCGAATCCTTTAGAATTTATGTTGCATCTGTCTTAAGAAACAAGATTGATTCAATATTCAATATAAATAAAGAATCCAATATAATTATTACAGGTGATTTTAATGATGAGCCTCAAAATAAAAGTATCAAAGAAATTCTTTCAGCTGAAACAAATTTTGACACAATCATTTCCAACAAGCTGTACAATCTTTCATCTAATCTGTCGAATAGTACAAAATCCGGCTCTCTTAAATATAAATTTGCCTGGGAAATGTTTGATCAATTTATTGTATCCGGTTCTTTGCTTGATTCTGATAAAATATCCACAACACTAAATGATATTCATATTTTTAATCCGGATTTTCTCCTGGAAGAAGATAATATATATTCCGGCTACAGGCCTTACAGAACTTATAGAGGATATAAATATACAGGAGGTTTCAGCGATCACCTGCCAATTTTCCTGGATCTTAATTAGTTGCTGCCTGCCCGCCAGGCAGGAATCCTTTTTTATCGCTTCCGGATTACAAATCCGAAATAGCGATTTATTGTATGTGGTCGCAATTTGCGACCACATTGTCTTCGTTCTCTTTATATAATTGGATTTTCTTCCGCTCAACTTGAGGTGCCAATTTGGTACCTCCAATTTTGATTCTACAACCACCTTATTTTAAGGTCGCAAAATGTGATCTTAAAATATTATTTATAGCCTATCTTTTTGCGATTTTTAAAGTCTAAATCTTCTTGCCTGGTTTGTTCCAGTTGTTTTATATATTCAAAAATCAGTATTATTTTATCATCCTGTTCATCATCTTTCCTTTCAAGTAGTTCAATTTTTTTCAATACCTCTTTGTTTACTTCTATTAATTCACGCATACGGATAAATATTTCTATTATTCGTATACTCATCCTTCTTGCCCTGGGGCTTCTGATTACATTAGCGAGCTGCAAAATCCCATGTTCTGTAAAGACAAAAGGTAAATATCTTCGACCACCCCAACTTGAGGTCACAAATTGTGACCTCAAGTTTTTAAATTCATCTTCAGTTAATTCAAACATAAAATGCTTGGGAAAGATATCCATATAACGCCTAACTGCTTGCTTAAGGACTTTTGTTTCTACATCATACAGCTCAGCTAAATCCATATCTATCATTACTTTTTTCCCTCTTATTAAAATAATTT
>CBFCXR010000012.1:0-29245 GCA_965602045.1 uncultured Bacteroidales bacterium
TTAATGACGAACAATATATCCAGGATATGCTTGATGCCGGGGCAAAAGGATTTTTGTTGAAGAATATAACAAAACAAATACTGGATAAAGCCATAAAAACCATTGCAGATGGAAATAATTATTATTCGGATGAATTATTCAGTTTTTTTACCAAAAAGATTGCAGGTGAAAAAACTCCAAAAACTTCGGATTTGGCACTTACAAAAAGAGAACAGGAAATTTTACAGTTAATCTGCGAGGGCTTAGGCAATGAAGAAATTGCAAATCAACTGTCAATTAGTGAAAGGACAGTTATTGGACATAAATCTAACCTTTTTGCTAAAACTAACTGCAAAAATGCACCCGGACTAATTTCTTACAGTATTAAAAATAAGATTGTTAAGCTATAAGTAACTGCTGACTATTAACAAAAACCGGTAAAAAATTACCGGGCCGGAATTCTTTTTTTTATTGCTTCATTTTATTATTTGTTAATAATAATCTCCGTTACTGAATTGGTACTTATATACCTTTTTCCGTAAGTTATATATAAATATTTTTATGATACAGATCATAATAACAGGAATTTACTAAAAAGATACTTATTATGGATAGTAAACTTATTTCTCATAACGTGAATTGCCCATATTGTAATCGTTCACTCATGGATTACAATAAATTTATAAAGGGCCAGCCAAGTATCAAATTATATGTTAAGTCGGGAGATTATTCAGGAATTCTGAATTTATGTTCGTTATACGGATGTTATGAGCTTAGGAGTGAAATAAAATTATATAATGGCGAAATTACAGATATTTATTGCCCGGAATGTAATAAAAACTTGAAATCCAGGTCAGTTTGCAGTATTTGTGGTGCTCCGACGGTTAATTTAAAATTAGTAACAGGCGGTATACTACGTGTATGTACCCGGGTCAACTGTAAAAAACATAGCGTGATATTTGAAGATATTTATTATGATCTGCCTAAATATTTCATTAGGCATGACTACAGAGCAAGATGAACATGCAGGATAATTAGAGAGAATTCCTGAAACTCCCGGTTTTCATGTTACAGAATAATGAGGTTTGGATTAGTATTTGATATGCGGATACTGATGTTAGGAATATTTTAACTGTAAAAATAATGGGAAAATTATTTGATAGAATTACAAAGGATGTAAGGTATAAGGAAGGTTTAAAATCCTGTATGAACTGTGGCGTATGCACAGCAATTTGTCCTGCTGCAGAATTTTATGACTATGATCCCAGGATGGTAATTACTATTGTACAATCGGAAGATGATGATCAGATTGAAGAGTTACTGAGAGGCGATATGATCTGGTATTGCGGGCAGTGCATGTCTTGCAAAACGAGATGTCCGCGGGGTAACTGCCCGGGACTAATAATTAATGTATTACGAAAAGTATCACAGGAATCAGGATATTTTACCGACAGCAAAATGGGCAGGCAGCAATATGCAATAATGCGAACAGTAGGAGAAAATATTTTAAAATACGGGTATTGTGTACATCCTGAAGCTTTAAAACCTGATTTACACCCCGAGCAGGGCCCCGTATGGGAATGGATTTTTAATAACCGGGAAGAAGTATATGCAAGACTGAATGCGAACCTTGATAAGGATGGCCCCGGAACACTAAGAAAAATTCCTGATGAGACAATGAAGGAGATTCATTCAATATTTAATGTTACCGGAGGTACAAAATTCTATCAACTTATCGATGAATATAGCAGGAAGAAAGTAAAAGAAATGGGATTTGACAGTGATACAAAAAATATGGATAAATATTTTCTATATGTGTATAAAGATAACACTGTTGACAATTCTTAATTAATTTTTTTATATAAATATAATGAAAAAGGAAGGTAAGCAGAACATTTGGAAAGACTACCAGAAAGAGATTGCAGATAATAATTATTATTTTCAGAGAAGTTGTATAAGACAAAATTTTTTCCCGGGATCTGAGAATGCATTCCTGAAGATTTTAACAGAGGAACTAGGAAAGAATATATATGACGATGCCCGGCAAACCACTTGTACAGGCATTGGCTATCACAGTGATATTATCCCTTTTGAGACAATACAAACAGTAGTTGCCAGGCATTTTGCCCTGATGACAGAAATGGGATTTCAAAATTTTGTCATTTCATGTGTAACTTCATTTGGCATATACTCCGAAGTAGTTGAAACCTGGAAAGAATTTCCGGAAGAAGAAGAAAAAGCACGAAATTTTTTGAAAAAAGCTACGGGGCGGGAATTTAAGATACCGGAAAATATGACCCATGCCAGTGACATAATTTATAAGTTCCGGGATGATATATTTTCAAAAAGAAAATATTCACTTGTAAATGCAAAAACCGGCAAGCCACTAAAAATAGTGGAACATATCGGGTGCCATTATGCAAAAATATTTCCTGAAAAAGGTGTGGGAGGAGCGGAATTTCCGCAGGTCCTGAGTGGAATGATTGAATCCTGGGGCGGTGAGGTGATTGATTATCCTGAACGCAGGCATTGCTGCGGCTTTGGTTTCAGACATTATCTTATTATGGCTGACCGCGGTTATTCAGTCGCAAATTCAAGGAAAAAATTTCAATCAATGGAACCTTATGAGCCCGATGCAATAATATGTAATTGTCCCGGGTGTACCATGTTTATGGATAAATGGCAATACGTAATCGCTGAAATGGAAAATAAAACATACGGTTTAAATGGAACAGGAATCCCGGTTTTAACTTACGAGGAACTGGCAGGACTTGTTTTAGGATATGATCCGTGGGATCTCGGGCTTCAGATGCACCAGGTAAGTTGCGATTCGTTCCTTGATAAAATGCAGATAGAATATGATCCTGCCTTAAAATACAGGGGAGTAAATGGTAAGGAATTGGAAACTCCTGTAAATTCAGGATGCATGTGCTAATTTCAATTAAAAAATCTATAAAGTGAAAAATATAGTAACTATAGGAGGTGGTATTGCAGGTATTGAAGTTGCAAGCTTATTATCCGGATTAGGCTACGAAGTAACACTAATGGAAAAGGCTCCCGAGCTTGGCGGGAAAATACAGAATTATAACGTTCTTTTTCCAAACTTCAGACATGCATCAGAAATAAAAGAATATTTATTTAATAAATGCAAAAACAACGGATTTGACATTCATACAAATACTGAAATTGTTGATATTGCTAAAAAAAATGGTAAATTTTTAATACGTGCGAAAAATAATAAAACCTTCAGATCAGATGCGGTTATTATAACCACAGGATTTGAATTTTTTGATGCCAGGAAAAAAGAAGAGTATGGTTATAAAATATACGACAATGTTATTACATCGGTTGATCTCGAGGAGAAATTTAAAAATGCAAAAAAAATATTAACGGCAAAAGGGAAAATTCCTGAACGTATAGCTTTTATTCATTGTGTCGGATCAAGAGATGAAAAATCGGGTAACCATTACTGTTCAAAAGTATGTTGTATCACAGGGGTAAAACAAGCTATCGAGCTAAGAGAAATGTTGCCGGACTCAGAAATTTTCTGTTTTTATATAGACCTTAGAATGTATGCACAGAGTTATGAAGAATTGTATCGTTCTGCCCAGGAAAATTACAGCATTCAGTTTATTCGCGGCAGGCTCTCGGAAGTTTCCGGGAATTTCGACGAAAGTCTTCTGATAAAGGCTGAAGATACTCTGTCAGGCCGGCCGCTTAAGATGAATGTGGATTTACTTGTTCTTTTGGTAGGTATGGAACCCGGAAGCGGTACAACAAGTTTAGGTAAAAGTTGTAAGCTTAATTTCGACAGTAGTGGTTTTTTAAAAGCCAAAGATGTGCATACAAAAAGAAATTTTTCATCAAAAGAGGGAATATTCATTGCTGGTACATGTTCCTGCCCCATGTCGGTTAACGATACGCTCGAAAACGCAAGGTCAGCAGCCATAGAAATTCATAATTATTTTAAAAATAAGTAATTAATATGAATGAATTTGGATTTGACATACATGATACAAGAACTATCGATTTTGGCCAGTTTGACAGAAGATTACTGGAATATGTTCTTAAGCTTGAACCGTCATTCCGTGTTTGCCTGTCGTGCGGAGGATGTACAGCAACATGCAGCGCCGGCAACCTTATAGATTTTAATATCAGAAAAATGAACCTGTTGATAAGACGGGGAGAGACCGACGGACTGGAAAAGGAAATAAATAAATGTATGTTATGCGGGAAATGTATGTTAGTCTGCCCCCGAGGAATAAATATCAGAAATGTTATTATGCTTATTAAAAAGGGTATAGTAAAATATAAAACCGAAGCAAAACCAGCTATAAAACAATATCATTATGCATAAAGAGCTCTTTACCCTGCCATTTACAGCAGGACTGGTATTTTTAATATTTATTGTGGCAATCAGGTTTGTTAGATGGACAAGAGGCCTTTCAAGAATTGATAAAATACGTATCTGGAAAAATGTTTTAACAAAAAAATCTTTGCTATCCATGAAAGAAGCATTTATGGAGGGCCTTTTGCATCGTAAAATATTCCGGAAAAATCCCTTATTGGGATATATGCATATGAGCCTTGCATTTGGCTGGTTTATGTTAATTGTTGCAGGCCATATTGAAACAATATTCTATAAACAATCGTTGTCATTTCCTTTTCATATGCCCCTGTTTTTCAGATATTATGTACATGAAAATAGCGACTTTTATCTTTCCGGGACTTTTTCTTTTGCGATGGATCTCCTGCTGCTGTTTGTGCTGTCAGGTGTCGGACTGGCATTATTCAAGAGGTTCAGGAGCAAATTATTCGGGATGAAAAAGACTACGAGCTTAAAATCAGGAGATAAGATAGCCCTGATATCATTATGGGCTATTTTTCCGTTACGGTTTTTTGCCGAATCCTTTACTGCCGGAATTTACCATAACGGAAGTTTTCTAACACAATCTTCAGGTAATTTTTTCGCTTCATTTCTTCCTCTGGATTTTATTGCTTATCCAACGTGGTTTGCGTATTCCTTTTCACTTGGATTTTTTTTCATAGCCTTACCCAATTCAAGATATATGCATATTCCCACTGAAATATTCTTTATCTTCCTTAGAAATTACGGGATAACACTAAAAAAAAGGTGCAATACATATTCACTTGTACAGGTCTATTCCTGTTCACGTTGCGGGATGTGTCTTGATACATGCCAGTTAAACGGGGCCGGCATCAAATCCACGCAATCTGTTTATGTTCTTAAAAACATCAGGAACAGGAGCCTTACCGATGAAACTCTGTTCAATTGTTTGCTGTGTGGAAGATGTCAGCAGGAATGCCCGGTGGGAGTGGAATTAAATGATATAAGGCTAACTCAAAGAATTGAGTCAACCCTTCAGTACAATTCATCCTATGATTATTTGCAGGAAGGTATAGCTGAAAAAACTGATGTAATTTATTTTGCAGGATGTATGACACATTTAACGCCGGCAATAAAAAAATCAATGACAGATATTCTGAGATATGCCGGGATTAACTACTGGTTTATGGATGAAGAGAAAGCACCTTGTTGCGGACGGCCGTTAATGCAGGCAGGGCAGTTTGATGCCGCGCAAAAACTGATCAGCCATAATAAACATTTAATTGAATCCTCAGGAGCAAAAGAACTTATAGTCTCATGCCCAATATGCTATAAAGTATTCAGGGAAGATTACGCGCTTCATAATATAGCAGTTAAACATCATTCGGAATACCTCCTGGACCTGGTAAATAACAAAATTATTCAACCGGTAAAACTGCCCCACGGAATAATCTACCATGATCCTTGTGAACTAGGCAGAGGTAGCGGTATATATGAACAACCCCGTGAACTCCTGGAAAAATATGTTGATATTATTGAAATTAAAGATGAAAAAGAAAACAGTTTCTGCTGTGGTGGCAGCCTGGCAAATATAAAGATTCAGGTGAAGGAACGCGACAATATCAGAGATAAAGCGCTGGAAGAATACATGAAATATGAACCTGATTTTCTGGTTACTTCTTGCCCTTTATGTAAAAAGACTTTTTCAAAAGGTACAAATATTCAGGTTTGCGATATTGCAGAAATAGTATCTAAATCTTTAAAGGCAAGCAGCCAGCGTGTAGAAGCAATAAATCACCTGCAGGAAGAAATATACCATACTGAGCTAATTTGATAGTTAGGATAACTATAAACCACTCATTGAGATATTTCCACCATTCACTTCCGAAGTCTGTAAAATTTTTGTATAAAAGTATTCATATCATGAATTTTGTTATGCATAAGAATCATAATGTTTAACTTTAAAAATTTAAAAACTATGAAAACCAAAAAATTAAATTCCGAACAAATGGAAAACCTGGAGGGGGGCGGATTAAGCCCAAAAGCCAAATGCGGGATTGCACTGGGACTTTATGCTGTTTCATTTATTGCTGTTGCGGCCGCAACCGGCGGATTAGCAATATTATTTGCCTTAGCGGGCTTTGGAGGTTCTATATGGGGAGCTATATCAGCGTGTGACGGAGTACTTCATAACGCACAACCTGTTGAGTATTTGAAACCATTTAAAAAAGTAAATGGTGTGTTATAAGCAAAATAATAGTTCTGTGCAAGAGAATCAAGATTATTAATATTTATATTATGCTATCCAGAAAAAATGAATTTTTGATGTTTTTTTATTTAAGTTTATTTAGGGGAAGAAAGTAATATTTTGTTTATGTTATTAATTGTATATGACTTATAAAGAATTATATAAACACAATATTTTAGCAATAATCAGAGCTCCGTTGCACCAAATAAGTAAAATTGGAAGACTTTTCCTGATTGCCGGTACTATATTCATTATTTCTAATTTGGTTTTTTCGGGATTTTTTTTGGATAGCATTATTAAACTAGTTTATCCTGATAAAGATTCCATATATGTTTTTAATTCTGTATTAATATATTTATTTGCTTTTGATTTATTTTTTCGTTCCTTACTTCAGAAGTTGCCAAAAGTTGATTTTATACCGTATTTAATATTACCTGTTAGTATAAATTGGATTATTCGATTTTTAATTTCCAAATCATTTCTCAGTTTTTTTAATTTTTACCTTTTATTCCTTTTTATACCATTTCTACTTAAAACAGATCTGCCAAATATTAATACAATTTCAGTGATCACTTATTGTGCAGGCTTTATACTTTTGATTGTAACTAACCAGCTATTAATTAATATTTTAAATTCTGTAATCCAAAAACGCTTTTTGTTAATTTTTTTCCCTTTGATTATTATAGTAATATTAATTATTTTAAGATTTTATTTTTATTTCCCGATAGGGATTAAAACAATGTTCATAGGCAATTCCTTGCTTAAGGGCAATTTTTATGTAATTGCTTTGCAAATTTTTATTTTAATCTCTTTATATCTTTTAAATAAAATATCATTTAAAATGTTAATATCAAGTGAAATTGATTACCAGAAGATAATACGGGGGAACAGAAAAATTAATAAAAACTTAAATATTCTTGCAGATTGGGGAATAATTGGAGAATATATGAGATTGGAGCTATTTATGATTCTTAGGAACAAGCGCACGAGACAGAACATTTATTATTCAATGTTTTTTATTTTTTACAGCATATTATTTTTATTTACTAATGAAATACTTTGGAACTCAATCTATGTCAAGCAAATAGTTTATTTGACTATTACAGGGATATTTGCACTGTTTCATGGTCAATTTATATTAAGCTGGGAAAGCTCATTTTTCGATTTTATTCAAACATATAACATTACTTTTAAAGACTTTCTAAAAGCCAAGTATTATTTATTTATAATCAGTAATTTTTTATTAGGTATTATTTTGCTTCCTGTAGTATTGATAATGAAAACAGATTTATTTTTGTTTATTAGCATTCTAATATTTAACACTGGAGTTACCAATTTTCTGATTATTTATAATTCAATATTTAATTCCGGGAAGATTGATTTAGCGCGCAAAGCTTATGCGAATTGGCAGGGTACCGGCCCAAATCATTTTTTAATATTTCTGGTGATTGTTGGTGTTCCTTTAAGTATCTCTTATATAATCAGGCTACTTGTCATAGATAACTATATTTATCTGGTATTTATCCTTACAGGTGGCGTGGTTACGGTTTTTCATAATAGATGGATTGACTTCATTGCAAAAAAATTCAGGGAAAGAAAATACTCAAATCTTGAAAATTACAGAAATTAATTTATGGAAATAGTAATTAATAAGGTTATTAAAACTTATGGTAATGCAAATGTTGTTAACATAGACTTATTAAAAATCAAATCAGGTGAATTAATAGGTATTGTTGGCAATAATGGAGCAGGTAAAACTACTCTTTTTCGGTTAATTTTAGATCTGGTAAAACCAAATCATGGGGAAATTAAATCGGGAGATTTTGTTGTATCAAAAAGTGAAGCATGGAAAAAATATACCGCTGCATTTTTAGATAAATATTTTTTAATTGATTTTTTAACACCTGAGGAATATTTTCAATTCATTGGCAAATTATATGGATTAAATGAGGAGGAGGTGCATGACCGGTTAAAAATGTATGAAAGATTTATGAATAATGAGATTCTTAATCAAAACAAATATATTCGTCAATTTTCTACAGGGAATAAACAAAAAATTGGAATAATCGGATCATTAATAGTAAAACCTGAGATATTAATTCTGGATGAACCGTTCAATTATTTAGACCCTACTTCTCAAAATATAATTAAGAAGATTCTGAAAGATTTTAATGAGAAATACAGTTCAACTGTTTTGATTTCAAGTCATAATTTGAATCATTTGACAGATACCTGCTCAAGAATTATTCTAATGGAGAAAAGTAAAATAATTAAAGATATATCAGAACATGATGATGCTTTCAAAGTACTTGAGAATTATTTTGCATAATCAACTTATTAAGGATAACTATTTCTTACCAAAGCTTCCATAATCTGGCAATTCTGATTTTTATCAAGTCGTTATTTTCAATAATGCAATATAAAATAATGAAACCAATAAATTATATTATAACCGGATTGGATAACAGAACTTTATTTTCTATTATTTCTTTGTGTTTAATCCTTAACAATTACTTCATAAATAAATTTATTTATAGCGACTATATTTTGTATAATGCTTTAGATGATCAGTTAAGTACCGATCGAATAACGACGATAATTTATTTAATAAAAAAGTTGAAATGGATCGGATACATTCTTATACCAATAGTATTGTTTGTGAAAATTTATTTGATTTCATTTTGTATCGAAATCGGAGTCATTTTTAAAAGTTATAAGGTAAATATTAAAAACATTTTCCATGTTGTACTGGTTGCTGAATTAGTTTTTTTAACACAACAAATTGTACGTACCCTTTCTTTATACTTCTCAAATTATAATACTCTTAATGAAATTCAGAATTTCTATCCCCTGTCAATTCTTAGTTTATTTGAACCTGAGAACCTTGCAATATGGCTGGTATACCCGTTACAGGTGCTGAACATTTTTATGCTCGCGTACTTTTTTTTAATAGCCTATGGCCTTTCAATATTTCTGAATAAAAATTTCACCGGAATGTTATCCTTTACTTTTGGCACATATGGTATATGCCTGTTAATATGGGTGTTGCTGGTTATGTTTATAAATGTTAATATTTTATGAAATATGCATTTCAGATACTGTTTAAAATTCATAATCTTAAGTATAGTTTTTTCAATTGTGGTTTACCTGCCCTATAAAATCTATTCAGGGATAACGACAAAAAATAAAATTATTAGAAATAGAGAAATATTACCGGATTTTTGTTTTAATACTTTGGATGATACTTTGTTTAATTTAAAAAATATAAAAAAAGGTAATTCATCCATTATCGTATTTTTTGATCCTGATTGTCACCACTGCACTTATGAGATTGAGAGTATTATTAAAAATATAGATTCTCTTGAGAATACAAATATCCTGATGGTTTCAAATCAGCCGGTTAAAAAGCTTAAACATTTTTATAATCAGTATAATCTGGACAATTATCCTCAAATAAAATTATTGTATGCAGGTTATCAGGATTTCATATCTGTCTTCGGTGATGCAAATGTACCAACTACCTTTATTTATGATGAAAGCAATAAGTTATTAAAGTTATTCAAGGGTGAAGTCGGTATAGAAGCAATTATAAGAGTAATCAATCACCACTGAAAGCGTAGTAATAATTCAATAGATTTATTGAAGTGATTCATCCCCGAATGACCGGTTTTCAAACCTTATTTTTGAGTTAATTGTTAATCCGGCAGTATATTGTATGCATAAAATAGCAGGCTATAGCAGCACTAAGAACATATTGCTTCAAATTCATAATATCTGATATAAATAATTAAATAAAAGGTGAACCTCAGGTTAATTAAGAAATCATTTGTAAGGCAACATGACCAGTCTGATTGCGGTATAGCCTGTTTAATGAGTATTATAAATTTTTATGGAGGTAAGGAAAAGACGGAGAAACTCAGAGAAATAAGCGGGACTACAAAAAAGGGGACAACATTACTGGGCCTATACCAGGCGGCTGAACAAGTCGGACTTAACGCCGAAGGGCTGGAAACAAATATAGAATATCTTAAAAACATTAAGAATCCTGTTATTTTACACGTAATTACGGAAAATCAACACCAACATTTTATTGTGTGCCACGGATACAGGGATAATAAATTTATAGTCAGTAATCCTGCAAAAGGCACCGAAGAATATACAAGTGAAATAATTGATTCTATCTGGCGTTCAAGAGCTTTGCTAACAGCAAATCCAGGAAGGAATTTTATTAAAAGGGAACAAACAAGATCAAAGAAAATAAAATGGATAAAAGAATTAATTAAAGACGATATAAACATATTATCAGCAACTTTATTGCTCGGGATAGTAATATCAATTCTGGGAATTGTAATGGCTGTATTTTCACAAAAACTGATAGACGATATTCTGCCGGATTTTAAAAGAGAAAAACTGATAATAGGATTGGTTCTTGTTACTTTTTTATTATTTATCAGGGCCGGATTATCTTTTATTCATCATTTCTTTGGCATTAAACAGTGCAGGGATTTTAATTTACGCATTATAGATTTTTTCTACTCAAACCTGTTAAGACTGCCTGTAACTTTTTTCGATAATCGAAAAACAGGCGATATGGTGGCAAGATTGAATGATACATCTATAATACAGCAAACTATAGCTTATATCATAAATTCACTGGTTATTAATTTCCTGGTATTAATTGTGTCGGGTATAGTAATTTCTATATATTCTGTTACTGCAGGAATTATATGTCTTTTAAGCTTACCTGTATTTTTATTAACAGCATATATTTTTCATGACAAAATAGTAGCCGGACAACAAAATGTTATGGAAGCATATTCAAGAAATGAGAGTAATTATATCAACAGTATACAGGGGATTGAAATTATCAAAAGCACAAATAATGAATTTTTTTTTTCAGATATAAACAAATTAGTATACGGAATTTATCAAAGTACTATATATAAGCTGGGCAAAATAAATATTAACCTTGGATTTGCTACTGATACAATAGGTCTGATATTCTCTGTTACGTTGCTAACAGTAAATTCCTTTATGGTTTTAAATAAATCAATATCTGTTGGCACACTTATAGCCGTTACAGGTATTTCATCATCAATGTTTACAGCAATAGCTGCATTGGCATTTGCTAATCTTCAGTTACAGGGGGCGAGGATTGCTTTTGACAGAATGTTTGAATTTACCGGATTAAAAAGTGAATACGACTTAAAGGCTGAAAATAATAAGACCCAACTTAAAGCAATATCAAAACTATCCCTGCATAATATTTCATTTCGCTTCCCCGGAAGAAAAGAGCTATTCAAGAAAATCTCATTTAATATTAAACAGGGAGAAATGATTACGCTTTTTGGAGAAAGTGGTTGCGGTAAAACTACTATTGTAAATATAATCCAGAAATATTATTACCCTGAAACCGGTAAATATTTGATAAATAATATTGACTCAAATGAATTTTCTGTTGTGCACCTTAGAAAGCATATATCCATAGTTCCTCAAATAACAAAATTCTTTAACGGAACGGTCATGGAAAATATTTGTCTGGAAAATACAGACAGTGAAGCTAAAAATTTTGTAATATTTTGCAGAAAATACGGATTTGATAAGTATTTTAAGGAATTCCCCCAGGATTATGCTACCATACTCGGTGAAGACGGAGTTAATATCTCAGGCGGTCAGCAGCAACTGGTATCTTTTGCACGTGCCCTCTACCGGAATCCGCAAGTGTTATTACTTGATGAGCCCACATCTTCAATGGACAGGGAAACTGAAAGCTTTATTTTAAAAGTCCTGGCTGAGTACAGGAACTACGGTATGATTATCATGGTAACACATAAAATCATACCGGCAAAGGAATCTGACAGGATTTACATAATTACTAAAAGCGGAATTGAACAAGTGGGCAGCCATAAGGAACTTATATCTGCAAAAAACATCTATAGCTGCTCGTATAATGGGCTGGTTTTGTAATATTTGATGGTTTTCTGTTTAACCACGCATAGTAACCACAATTATCGCATAGGGTTGGTAATAACCAAATGTCCAAAATTTCTTAAATTTGGCTTTAATGGCTTCACGAATTTGAATATATCTGACTAAAATTGAACATTGTCTTTATGATTTATTTATCATAATATAATTCTTATAAAGAGGATTATGGTAAAATTCCGCATTTTAAATGCTTATGAATGAACATAATATTTAAATAGCTCAAAAGACGGTAATGAAAAATTATTTATTTTCAATTTTAATCATTTGTATATTAAATCCTTACATGTGTGTCAGACTTTTGGCTCAAACTGATAATATTGAGAACAGAAAATTATGGCATGATGAAGCAAGGTCAATAAGATACATACCGGATGGTGAGGATTTTGTTATTACAAATGGTAACGGAAGATTTAACCGGGCACTTTATGGAACCAATACAGCCTATCGAATTGAAGCCGGAGATCTTCCCGAATTTGCCCAGTATTTACCAGGAATGGGTGGTAATATGAAATTCGGAATTATTGTTGAGGATTCAGGCAAATGGTTAATACATGCTGATGAAATTATTGCCCGTTACAAACCGGGCTCTATGCTTTATGAAATTAGTGATGCGTTAATTGGTAACTGCAAAATGTATGTGTCAGTAATAGCTATGGACGATGCTGAAGGCATGATTGTAAAGGTTAAATTCAATAATGTGGATAAAACTTTCAAATTATTCTGGGCTTTTGGAGGAGTCAGCGGAACTAAATTCAGACGTAATGGTGATATAGGAGCTGATCCCGTTTCCGGCTTTTATCTGAAACCGGAATATTGCGTAACAAATATTTTTGATATCAGGGATAATACCTTTACAGTATACTATGGTTCTGCAGACAATTTGTCAGAAAAGGAAAAGAAATTATCTAAGGGACTGAAAGATGTTGCTAAAAGGAAGAAAATGAAGCAGCTGGCAGGCATATTCCCCCCCTTTTCCGCAGCAGGGATAAGTGATGCCAATATGCAGGATTCACCCCTGGCTTTTCTAAATTCACAACAATCGCAAAATCCGGCAATTACAGGTGCATTAAAGGTTAAGGACGGTAATGATTTATACTTTGCAATATACAATCCGGAAACCATAAAATCTTTAAATTATGAAATCCTTCCTGCGGAATTCCGGAATTCAGAGGAAGCCAGGAAGAAACTTGCAGGCAGGGTAAAAGTCAACACTCCCGATCCTTATATCAATACAATTGGCGGGGCTCTGAGTATTGCTGCTGATGCAATATGGCAACACCCGACATATCTTCACGGCTCAGTAGCCTGGAGAATAAGACTCAACGGATGGAGAGGGGCTTACGTTGCTGATCCTCTCGGATGGCACGAGCGGGCGAAGACTCATCTTCTAAGCTACTCTCAGTCCCAGGTGATCAGTCCTCCAAACGGCCCGGTAATACCGGATTATTCGAGGAATATTGCACGGCAGAAAGAGCAGATGGGTACTTCAATGTTCAGTCGCGGTTACATTTGCCGGGATCCAAATGGAAAAATGCGTCCTCATCATTACGATATGAACCTTGTATTTATCGATCAGATGCTTCAACATTATCACTGGACAGGAGACCTGGATTTTGTAAAGCAAACATGGCCTGTTCTTAAGCGCCACCTTGAATGGGAAAAACGGAATTTCGATGCTGACGGGGATGGTCTTTACGATGCCTATTGCTGTATCTGGGCCAGCGATGCATTGCAGTACAGTGGTGGTGGTGTTACTCATTCGTCGGCATATAATTATAAAGCCAACAAAATTGCCGGCGATATAGCCGTAATTATGGGAGAAGATCCCCAAACATATCTCGGTGAAGCAGATAAGATTCTTAAAGCCATAAATAGCCAATTATGGATTCCTGAACTGGGAATATTTGCAGAGTATAAAGACTTTTCCGGGCTGCAACAAATACATCCTTCTGCCGGCCTGTGGACTGTTTATCATGCCATTGATTCGGATGTGCCTGATATTTTTCAGGCATACCAGGCGTTACAATTTGTTGATAATGAAATTCCCCATATTCCTGTTATTGCAAAAGGAATGCCGGACGGTAATTATTATACTCTTTCAACAACAAACTGGATGCCTTATGCGTGGTCAATTAATAATGTAGCTATGTCAGAATTATTACATACTTCGCTGGCATACTGGCAGACAGGAAGAACTGAAGACGCCTTTATGTTATGGAAAAGCTCATTATTGGAAAGTATGTTCCTGGGAGCCAGTCCGGGTAATTTTCAGCAGTTATCATTCTATGACGCAATGAGGGGTGAATTGTACCGCGATTTTGCAGACCCGGTAGGAATGGCTGCAAGAACCCTTGTTGAAGGATTATTTGGCATTATTCCCGATGCACTTAACGATACACTTACCATATGTCCCGGATTTCCCGCATCATGGAACTATGCTTCGATAAAAGTACCTGATATATCTTTTAGCTATAAGAGGGAAGGTAATAAGGAGACTTATACTATTACTCCTGAATTCCCGGAGTCAATGAAGCTGAAGTTTCGTGCAAAAGCTCTGAGTTACTCGGTAAATACCGTTAAAGTAGATGGAAAAGAAGTGTTATGGAAAAATATAGAAAATGCAATTGAATATCCTTTAATTGAAATCATCTGTGATGAATCCACTAAATATGAAATAGAAATCGAATGGGAGGGAAAAGAGTTTGAAAAAATTCAAACTGTTTCTTTAGTAGCAAAAAACGATACTTTAAAGGTACAGGCCCCCAGGGCCTCATTACTGGAAATATATGATCCTCAGAAAGTACTTGCAGATGCAAAAATTAAAGATAATATATTATCGGCAGTTGCAGCTGGTAAAACAGGGGATCATACGGTATTTGCCAGGGTAAAACGGGGTATGTTTACCTGGTGGGCACCGGTAAATTTCGGGATTATTGATCCTGTAGAAATAGTTTGTGCTGGTAAGCAGGATAATAATACTATACAGTTTAAGCTAAAAAATCATAAACAAATAGTAGTAAAAGGAAAGGTTATTGTTAATCCTGGTATTAATGCTTTTGAAAAGGATGTTGAAATTCCGCCGGATTCATGTTCTGAGATGATTGTTATTCAGGCTGCTCATTTAAAGCGAGGTAGTAACCTCATAATTTTCAAAGGGCAGAATGATTCTGAAATAGAGGGTTCTGTAATAAACTGGGACATTAATAATCAGCATAATCCTGAATATGAAACTGTTGATCTTGGTTTTCATTTTAATGATAAAGTTACACAGATATTTAAAAACAGCTATATGTCGCCCAGGTCACCTTTTCCAACTTTACAATTGCCGTGGCAGGGAATAGGAAACTGGTGCTATCCTCTTATTGAACCGGATATCGACGATTCGGGACTAAGAAATCTGGCAGGTGATAAGGATATGATTTATCTGCTGCAGGAAATCCCGTTGGCTACTCCTGGCAGGACTGATAAGGATAATATTGTTTTTGTTTCTCAATGGGACAATTATCCCGGTGAGGTTGCTATTCCTTTATCGGGTAACGCTTCACACGCATATTTTATGATGGCCGGATCTACAAATCCCATGCAAAGCAGGTTTACAAATGGTGAAGTTATTGTAGAATATGAAGATGGCTCCGGAGAATTGCTGGCTCTTAATAATCCCGAAACATGGTGGCCTATAGAACAGGATTATTATACTGATGGATTTGCTTTCTCTATCGGTTATCCCGAACCGCTCAGGGTTCACCTTAAAACCGGCTTTATTACAAGAGATTTTAATGATTATGTTTCAATAAAAGGGTATACTGAGCGGGCCATTGACGGAGGTGCCGCAACCATTCTCGATTTACCTCTAAATCCTGATAAAACATTAAAATCCTTAAAGATTAAAGCTTTGGCAAATGATGTGGTTATCGGGCTAATGAGCGTAACCCTTAAACGAGAGGAATAAACTATTGCCGGGTATATATATCCTTAGAATTTACGATAAAAACAATTCTTTTACAGCCAAAATTTCAAAACAATAACATATATAAAATGAAGAGACCTCCTCGAAGGAAAGGCCTCTTGATTATACCTGCCGTTATTTTCTGATAATATTCTTTTCATGTTCCGGAAAAAAGGTTTTTAGTTCAAGCTTTTGTCCGTCCAGAACAGCAAAGGAGAAATTATTTATCCAGTCGCCAATATTAATAACACGGCTGTTTTCAGAGATCTTTATATCAAAAGGTAAGTGACGATGACCTATCATGAAGAAATCAAAATGTTCTGTTTTTAGCTTTTCTTTTGCATAAATAACTTGTTTTTCTTTATTATCTCCATTGTATGGCTCAGCTATCAGGCCTTTGGCATAACGGCTTGTTTTTGACCATCTTTGGCCAAAAGCCAGTGCAGCATTTGGATGTATTCGTGCAAATAACCATTGAGCAATTTTATTCGTGAATATCACCTTAAGGATTTTATAACCATAGTCTTTGGGGCCCAAACCATCGCCATGAGCAAGATAAAACTTCAAACCATTTAGTTCTCTTATAACTGGTTTCCGGTAAAGTGTTAAGTTTATCTCATTGGGTAAATAGTCATATGCCCAAATATCATGGTTACCTGTGAAGAAATGTATTTTTGTTCCGTTATCAGAAATTTCTGCCAGCTTTCCCAGGAACCTGGTAAATCCTTTGGGTACTACTCTCTTGTATTCATGCCAGAAATCAAAAACATCACCCATTAAATATAACTCATCAGCATCTGACTTGATACTATCAAGCCATTTTACAAGCAACTTTTCTCTTTCAAGGCTTTTTTCAGGCGGATATAATCCCAGATGTATATCAGATATAAAGTAAATTTTTTTGTTTGCCAAGGCAGAAAAATTTAATTAAATAAGCCGGAAAGTTTATTATTCAGCTCCTTTGATTTAATATTCTTAGCTATTATATTTTCCATGTCCTTATCCAGCAGGTAATTATATGGAATATTCTGCACATTATAAGTAAGTGCTACTTTAGAATTTGGAAAAGTACTATCATTAACACTTATCCATGGCAGTTCATCAAAATTAATTGCTTTTTTCCAATCTGCAATAGATTTATCAAATGATACCTGGTAGATCTTAAACCCTTTTTTATTATATTTATTATAGACACTTTTGAGATTCAAATTTTCCGCTATACTTTGCTTATTCCACGAAGCCCAGAAACTTAATAACAC
This sequence comes from uncultured Bacteroidales bacterium, assembly GCA_965602045.1. Lineage (GTDB taxonomy): Bacteria > Bacteroidota > Bacteroidia > Bacteroidales > UBA10428. The sequence goes on from CBFCXR010000012.1 coordinate 17,769, forward strand.
ATAGTTACCCTTTAGTGATAATAGCTTTATTGTATCACCTTTGATGTCAGGTAATGCAATTTCAGGTAATCCAAAGTCTCCGGGTTTGATAGAGCTTAAAATTTTATTGGTTTTATATTCCTGAATTAACTTGTTTGTGTTTTTATCCAGAACAATAACATGTTTTGATTTTGGATATCTTATCTTCAAGGAATCCCTGACAATTTTATAAAACTGTATATCCCGTGTTTTATTAAGTAAATATGTTTGAGGCTGTATTTCCTGGTAGAGTGCCATAATACTTGCAAGGGATGTGCTGTTATTTAAAATAAAGCCTATTAAATATTTGCGGTGATCTTCGATGATCCTTAAATACTCTTCTTCCATATTTTTCTTTTTCAATCCGTCATTTGTATTATCATAAATCATTGAAATTGAATCAAGTTTTAACCTTGTACCAGCTGATTTATTTAACAGATCCTGTATTATCAGTGAACCTTCTGATCCATCTATAGTGAGGGTTTGACTTAAATTGCTGATATCACCTGAAATAATACCTTTTTCACCTGGTTCCAGTAAAAGACTAATAAACTTATCAGATGTTCTCAGTTGATAAAACCTGGGAAGTTTTGTTTCGACAGAGAATGAGAAGCGGCCGTTGTTTTTGATTATTAATGAGTCTATTGTTTTTACATTATACACATCTACTTCTTCAAAATACAGGATTTGGTCTTTACAGTTTGAAAGTGTCCCTTTAATTTTTACTTTATTTACATTACTGCACGATGTTAATGTAATAATCCCAATGACAAAAACTATAATTCTCATTTTAATAAAATATCTCTTTAAGTTTGTTTTCAAGGTCATTTCCGGTTAAGTTTTTTGCTATTATCCTGCGGGTAGTGTCAAGCAGGAAATTAGCAGGTATTTCATGAATATTATATTTTATAGCTGCTTCTGAATTCCAGAAATTTAGATCACTAACATTAATCCAGCTTAATTTATCTTCTTCAATACCTCTAAGCCAGGATTCTTTCGTGCGATCCAGCGATACCTGGTATATTTCAAATTTATTCTTTTTGTATTTATTATAAATTCTAACAAATCCGGGATTTTCTTCCCTGCAAGGTAAGCTCCAGGATGCCCAAAAATCAAGCAGAACGTAATAGCCTTTAAGCGATGAGAGAGAAATAACCGAATCTTTCGGATTAGGCAAGGATATGTCCGGAGCTGTAGCTCCAATGTCAAACTTTAGTTGTTCCCTGATTTCCACTACTTTATGGTTAAGGCTTTTAACAGCTTCTGAACCAGGGTATAATGCTGTTAAATTTGAATCAGCCAAATTGAAATAATTAAAATCTTTTTTAAAATCAAAAACCGGTTTTCTGCCCAGGTATTGATAAAGTGCCATTATACATACCAGTGAATGCAGATTTTTTTCTATCAATTTTATTGAGAAGTTTTTATGATCTTCAAATATGATATTATACATACTGTCTATTCCGGCTTTTTTACTGAAAAAGTCAGGCTCGCCTTTAATATTATCATATTCCAGGCTTAGTGCCGTAATTTTATCTAATGTTGATTTTTGCTTATCAATCAGTTTTTTTACTAACCTTGAATCTCCTGAACCTTCAACAATATATTCAGTATCGAAATTTGACGCATTAGTAATAATATTAATCCGGTCATCAGGATGAATTATCAAATGAATATTTCCGCTATATTTAGTATAAAGAATAAAGAATCCGGATTCATCAATATTGCCGGAAAGTGTAAAACCACCGTTTGCATCTGCCTGGGTTGAATCTATAAGTATTTTTTTTGCAGTTGTAAGTCTGGTAAGATATATCTTTGTATCTCTCAGATCTTTTATTGTTCCTTTAACTTCAAGATTATTTTTTTTGGTTGAACAACCGTTAATAATTATTGTTAAAAATAAAAGCTTAAGAATTACTTTATTCATAGAGAAATTTTTTTCAAATATACTATACTCAAAATGAAATGCAGGGATTTATATTTGTTTCTTTTTTTGTAATTTGTATTGAATATACTCGTTATGCGAAAAAAATCAGGTTTCTAAACGCAAAACGTAATTATTAAGTTTATTTAAAATAAAAAAAAAGTTATAAAATATTTGACTAATTTAATTAATGAATAATAATTATTGATTTAACTTCGAATATTAAAATAATAAGGTATATGAGCTATTTGAATTTTGATAAGTCTCAGCTGATCAATCTTGAATATTCATTAAATAAGGAAATATTAAGAAGCAACAGAGCAGGATCATATGCAAGTACAACTTTGGTCGGTTGTAATACAAGAAAATACCATGGATTATTGGTTTGTCCTATGGAGCATTTGGATGGGGCCAGGCATGTTTTGCTTTCATCTCTGGATGAAACAATTGTTCAGGCTAATAATGAGTTTAATTTAGGTATTCATAAATATGAAGGTGATAATTATATTCCAAAAGGCCACAAATATATTCGTGATTTCCATGCTGATCCCGTTCCAAGAATTGTATACCGTGTTGGCGATGTTGTTATTGAAAAGGAAAGATTATTAGTAGAAAAGGAACAACAATTTCTTACCAGATATATTATTAAAGAGGTTGATCGTCCTACAAAACTTAGAATCAGTCCGTTTTTAGCTTTTAGAAATATGCATGAACTAAGTAAAGCAAACATACATGCAAATACCAGGGTCAAATTTATTGCAAACGGTATAAAATCAAGACTTTATGATGGATATCCTTATTTGCACATGCAGTTTTCAAAAAATGTGGAATTTATTCAAAGTCCTGACTGGTATTATAATATAGAATATCTGGAGGAGCAAAAGAGAGGGTATGATTATAAGGAAGATTTATTTGTACCAGGATATTTTGATATGAGTGTAAAAAAAGGTGAAATAATCGTCTTTTCTACATCCACTAAATTAGCTAATCCTGAAACTTTAAAAAGAAAATTTACTGATGGTGTAAGTAAGCGAATTCCAAGAGACAATTTTAAGAATTGTCTTATTAACTCGGCTCAGCAATTTATTGTTAGAAAGGATAAAAAGACTGAGGTTATTGCAGGTTTCCCATGGTTTGGAAGCTGGGGGCGTGATACTTTTATATCCGTGCCGGGTTTAACATTAGCAGTTGGGGATACTAAAACCTGTAAAACTGTGCTTGATACTATGGTTTCAAAATTAAGAAACGGACTGTTTCCGAATATGGGTAGTGACGATGATCCTGTATATAATTCTGTTGATGCTCCTATGTGGTTTTTCTGGGCTGTGCAACAATATGCAAAATATGCAGACTCATATTCAGCAGTATGGAAATCCTATGGAAAGGCAATGAAATCTATTTTGAATGCATATCGAAATGGTACCCTGTTTAATATTAAAATGCATGAAAACGGATTGATTTATGCCGGAGAAAAAGGTAAGGCATTAACATGGATGGATGCCGCTGTAAATGGCGTTCCTGTTACTCCGCGTATTGGATTTCCTGTTGAGATTAATGCACTATGGTACAATGCTATTGTGTTTAGTCTTAATCTGGCAAAAGAAGCTAAGGATGAAAATTTTGTTAAATCATGGCAGAAATTACCTGATCTGATTGGGAATTCATTTGTTAAGCAATTTTGGGATAAAAGTAAAGGTTACCTGGCTGATTGTATCGGGGATAATTCAAAAGACTGGTCAATAAGGCCCAACATGGTAATTGCAGCTTCACTGGAATTTACACCCGTTAATGAGGCAATGAAAAAGTCAATTCTTACAATTGTTGAAAGAGACTTATTAACACCGAGAGGTATTCGAACACTTTCTCCGATAGATAAGAATTATACGGGTGTTTACACAGGTAATCAGCAGCAGCGTGACAATGCTTATCATCAGGGAACTGTCTGGCCCTGGCTTTTAGAGCATTTTTGTGAGGGTTATATTAATTTATTTAAAGAATGCGGGATATGGAAGGTTGAGAAAATTATTAACGGTTTTGAAGCAACTATGAATGAACATGGAATTGGTTCAGTTTCCGAAATATATGACGGTGATCCGCCCCATAATCCTAAAGGTGCAATATCACAGGCATGGAGTGTGGCCGCCTTATTAAGGATTATTGATAAACTGGAAAAATTTTCTCAAACTTTATAGTGATAACTCATTAATTACATTTTTAATTTAGAAAGTTAACATATGAGAGTGTTGATGTTTGGATGGGAATTCCCCCCTCATATTTCAGGAGGTTTAGGGACCGCATGCTATGGACTAACAAAAGGATTGTCACATTTTGAGAATATTGAAACTCTTTTTGTTATACCAAAGGCCTATGGGGACGAGGACCAAAGTAAAGCGAAAATAATCAATGCCGGGGACATAATTATCAGTGAAAAAGAAACAGATTTTAAAGAATTCTTTAAAAAGATAAATTTTATTGAAGTAGGCTCTAACATCATTCCATATACAAGTCCTGAAGAATACGAACGTTTAACCTCAGAAGCAAGGTCATCGAAGAAAAAATTTGTAAATACAACATTTTCCGGAAAGCTTAGTTTTTCAGGTGGTTATGGCTTGAGTCTTTATCAGGAAATTGCAAATTATGCGGTAATAGCTTCTATTATAGGTGCAGAATATAAGTTTGATATTATTCATGCTCATGACTGGCTCACTTTTCCCGCAGGTATGGCTGCAAAAAATATATCCGGGAAGCCCCTGGTAATACACGTTCATGCCACAGAGTTTGATCGCAGCGGTGCTAATATTAATTCCGAAGTATATCAAATAGAAAAAAACGGAATGGAAGCGGCTGATAAAATAATTGCTGTTAGTAATTTAACAAGAAAAACAATAATTGAGAAATATAATATAAATCCTGATAAAGTATTTACTGTTTATAATGCTGTTGAACCGGTTTTAAAGAAAGATTATGGTTCACATAAAACTATTAAGGACAGGATAGTAACATTCCTGGGAAGAATAACCCTGCAGAAGGGCCCGGAATATTTTATCGAGGCTGCATATGAGGTTTTACAACGTATGGATAACGTTAGATTCGTTATGGGCGGAAGCGGAGAATTGTTAGATAGAATGATTAAAAGAATTGCATCTTTAAAAATTGGAGAGAAATTTCATTTTACAGGTTTTCTTAAGGGAGATGATGTATATCAGTTATATTCATTAAGCAATGTTTATGTGATGCCATCTGTTTCAGAGCCTTTCGGCATATCGCCCCTCGAAGCAATGCAGTCGAATGTGCCTGTAATTATTTCACGCCAGTCAGGAGTCTCCGAGATTCTAAAGCATACAATAAAAATTGATTTCTGGGATATCCATGCTATGGCAGATGCAATTTATGGAATATTGAACTATGATGGCCTGGTTAATATGTTTAAGAAACATGCCAGAGAAGAAGTAGATAACCTTAAATGGGAAAACACTGCATTTAAAGTTAAGCAGATATATGATTCATTAGTTTAAAATAATTAGAAACTTGATAACTGAGACCATGAAAACTATTTGTTTATACTTTCAGATACACCAGCCTTTCAGATATAAAAGATACAGGTTCTTTAATATTGGTAATGACCATTATTATTATGACGATTACATGAATGAATCAATTATGAGAAAGGTAGCAGATAAATGTTATTTGCCTGCTAATAAAGTAATACTTGATATAATCAAAAAATACGGAAGCCAGTTTAAAGTGGCATTTTCCCTGACAGGTATTGTATTAGATCAATTTGAATTGTATGCACCTGAAGTACTTGAAAGTTTCAGGAAATTAGCCAAAACAGGTAGTGTTGAGTTTTTAGCGGAAACATACTCACATTCATTAGTTGCTCTGAAAGATAGCGAAGAATTTAAAAAACAGGTTAAAGAACAGACTGTTAAGATAAAGCAGTATTTTAATCAGGAGCCGAAAATTTTCAGAAATACGGAATTGATATATTCTGATGATATAGGTGCAAGAGTCTATGATATGGGATTTAAGGGCATGCTGACCGAAGGGGCAAAACATATTCTTGGATGGAAAAGTCCTAATTATTTGTATCATAATGCTATAAATCCCAGGCTTAAGGTTTTACTCAAGAATTTTAAACTTAGCGATGATATTGCATTTAGATTTTCGGATAGCGGTTGGCCGGATTATCCGCTCACAACTGAGAAATTTGTCGGCTGGATAAAAAATCTTGATAAAAAAGAAGAAACAATAAATCTTTTTATGGATTATGAGACATTTGGAGAACATCAATGGAAGGAAACGGGAATTTTTGATTTCCTAAAAACCTTGCCGGATACAATATTTAAGCAGACTGATTTCACTTTCAGTGCACCATCGGAGATCGTAGATAAGCTTCAGCCGGTGGCCGCAGTGAATGTTCCTAATCCGATATCCTGGGCAGATGAAGAAAGAGATTTAACAGCATGGTTAGGAAACGAGCTTCAGACAGATGCATTTAATAAATTATACTCATTAACTGAAAGGTTAAATAAATGTGAGGTTCCGGAAATTTGTAAAGACTGGAGATACTTGCAGGCAAGCGATCATTTTTATTACATGTCCACAAAATTTTTCTCCGACGGTGAAGTACATGCTTATTTTAATCCTTATGATTCACCGTATGATGCTTATATTAATTATATGAATATTCTTAGTGATTTTATTCTCAGACTTAACGCAGCGGTTCCAAGGACTGACAAGGACCAGGAAATAGCGAATCTTTCAGGAATTATTGAAGATAAAAACAAACAAATTGAGAAATATGAAGATGAAATTAAGAAATTAAAAAACAAAAGTGCTAAAAACACACAAATATCCAATAAACCTTCAGTAAAGAAAGATAAAATTAAAAAAACTGCAAGTTCAAAAATAAAAAAACCTTCTGTGAAAATTACCAGGAAGTAAGGAATAGTGTAAATTAAATGAGATATATTTCATATTATAAGATACTTAATAATTCAAATTAAAAATGCCGGAAAATCTTTTAAATCCTGATTACTTATTTGAAGTTAGCTGGGAAGTTTGTAACAAAGTAGGAGGAATTCATACGGTTATTGCTACAAAAGCGGTAACCATGCTAAATGAATTTAAGGAAAACTATATTTTAATCGGACCTGATTTAATCAGGGATGAAGCTGGTAATCCAGAATTTATTGAAGACAATAATTTATACAGAGCATGGCGAAGACAAGCAATATCCGAAGGATTAAGAATAAAAACAGGAAGGTGGAATATTAAAGGAAATCCACTGGTGATAATTCTTGACTTTTCAAACTGGATCAATCAGAAAGACAAAATATTCAGCGAATTCTGGGTAAAATATAAACTTAACTCCATATCAGGGCAGTGGGATTATGTTGAACCTGCACTTTTTGGATATGCTGCAGGGAAGGTAATTGAAAGCTTTATCAAATATAATCTGAAAACAAATGACAAAGTAATTACACAATTTCATGAGTGGATGACAGGCACTGGTATCCTATACTTAAAAAGTGCACTCCCCCAGGTAGCAACTGTTTTCACGACACATGCCACAGTAATCGGCAGATCATTAGCTGGTAATAATCGTCCATTATACAAAAATCTGAAAGAATTTAATTCAGGCGAAGTTGCTAAAGAATTTAATATAGTATCAAAACAATCTCTCGAAGAGTTATCTGCCCAAAATGCCGATGCTTTCACAACAGTAAGTGAAATTACGGCAAAGGAATGCAGCCAGTTTTTAATGCGGAATGTTGATTTAGTAACACCAAATGGCTTTGAAGATACATTTGTCCCTGAAGAAAATGAATTTAATTCCAAACGTAAAATAGCAAGAGAAAAATTAATAAAAGTATCAGAACTATTAACAGCTTCAACTTTTGGTGATAATCCTTACCTTTTAGCAACAAGCGGCAGATACGAATTTAGAAATAAAGGGATTGATCTTTTTATTGATTCCCTGGGTAAATTGAATAAGGAAAATAATCTGGACAGAAATATTATAGCATTTATACTTATTCCTGCCAACCATTATGGTCCCAGAAAAGACTTATTAAAGAAAATGGAGGATAAAAGTGCGGATTTATCAGATTCAAAATATCTTACCCACAATCTCCATGATGCAGAATGGGATCCGATTATTAAACGTATAAATGATGCAGGTCTGGGAAATGAAGATAAAGATAAGGTCAGGGTAATTTTTGTACCATCTTATCTTAATGGTGATGACGGCATATTTAATATACCATATTATGATATTTTAATAGGTTTTGATTTAACGGTGTTTACTTCATATTATGAACCCTGGGGTTACACTCCCCTGGAAAGCCTTGCTTTTTCAGTTCCAACAATCACTACTACTTTATCGGGTTTTGGACTATGGGTAAAAAAGGAGTGCGGGCAAGACTGTATTGGTATTGCAATAATTGAACGAACTGATGATAATGATAAAGATGTAATTGAGAATATTGTAAAAGCAATTATTACTAACTATAATCTGGGTGAGGAAGATATCAGAATTACAAAAGAAATTGCCCATGCAATTTCACATACTGCTTTATGGGATACATTAGTTTTACATTACAAACAAGCCTATGATTTAGCACTCAGGAAAGCAGAAGAAAGGACCGATTTGTTTGTTAAAATTGAAGAAAAACCCGTAGAACAGATTCGTGAATATATTGAACCTGAAGTTAATGAGCCAGGCTGGAAGAGAATTATTGTTAAATCAAATCTGCCGGAGAGTCTGAAAGATTTAAATGAACTCACTAATAATCTTTGGTGGACATGGGACGATGAAGCCCAAAGCTTATTTGAACAAATTAGTCCTGAATTATGGTATGCTTGCGAACATAATCCCGTTATCCTCTTTGAACAGGTTGATTATGACAGATTAGTTGAGCTGAGTAATAACCAGGATTATATTCAGAAACTTAAAGAAGTATTTAAAAGATTTCAGGCTTATATGTCTGAAAAAGTAAATGGCACTGCCCCAAGGATTGCTTATTTCAGTATGGAATACGGAATCCACGAGTCGTTAAAAATATATTCAGGGGGTTTGGGAATTCTGGCCGGGGATTATCTTAAGGAAGCAAGTGATTCAAAAATTGACATTGTTGCACTTGGATTGCTATACAGGTATGGATATTTTACACAATTAATTACAACAAAAGGAGAACAACAAATTAAAGATGAATATCAGCATTTTTCAAAACTACCGCTTGTTCCTGAACGTGATGAGAATGGAGAGTTTATAATAATACAAATTGTTCTGCCGGGAAGGACCGTATCCGCGAGAATCTGGAAGGTATGCGTTGGCAGAATAAGTTTGTATCTGTTGGATACGGATTTTGAATCAAATATTATTGATGACAGAAATATCACACATCATTTGTATGGGGGAAATATCGAAAACAGGTTAAAGCAGGAATTGTTACTTGGAATAGGAGGTATAAGAGTCATTGAAGCCCTGGGGATAAAACCGGATTTATATCATAGTAACGAAGGGCATAGTGCTTTTATTAGCCTTGAGAGGATGCGGAATTTGATACAGGTTGAAAAACTCAACTTTAATGAGGCTAAAGAGTTAGTAAGAGCATCAACATTATTTACAACTCATACGCCGGTTCCTGCGGGACATGATGAATTTGATGAAGACATGCTTAGAAAATATATCGGGCATTATCCTGAACGGTTAAATATCGGATGGAATGAACTTATGGCCCTGGGACGGTCAAATCCGAATAAATGGAATGAGAAATTTAATATGAGCCGGCTGGCAGCACATCTTGCATCGTATGTTAATGGAGTGAGTATGTTACATTGTTCGGTAACCCGCGAAATGTTTGCCAACCTCTGGCCCGGCTATCTTCCTGAAGAACTTCATATAGGCTATGTAACCAATGGTGTTCATTATCCTACATGGACAGCCGGCGAGTGGAAAGCAATTTATAATGAAAATTTTGAAAAAGACTTTTTAAGTGATCATAATGGGGATTCTTTATGGACAAAAATATATGATGTCCCTGATAAAACTATATGGGATACAAAAAGAAAGTTGAGAAACAGGCTTATAAATAATATTAAGGACAGATTTAAAGAAAACTGGATTAAGCGTTATGAGGATCCAAAACAGATAATAGCAATAAATGATACTCTATCGGATAATGCTTTAACAGTGTGCTTTGCCAGAAGATTTGCAGCTTATAAAAGAGCACATCTCTTATTTAAAAATCTGGAAAGGCTCGCCAGGCTGGTTAATAATAAGGATAAACCCGTTCAATTTATATTTGCCGGAAAAGCTCACCCCCATGATAAGCAGGGACAGGACATGATAAAGATGATTGTAGAAATTTCCAAGAAGCCTGAGTTTTTAGGAAAAATACTATACCTTCAGAATTATGATATGGCATTGGCAAAAATACTCATTCAGGGAGCCGATATATGGTTAAACACACCTACAAGATTACAGGAAGCTTCAGGAACAAGCGGTGAGAAAGCTGTATTAAACGGAGTATTGCACTTCAGCGTTCTTGATGGATGGTGGGCCGAAGGATTTCAACCGGAAGCAGGTTGGGCACTTACCAACGAAAGAACATATGAGGATCAGAGTTTTCAGGATGAACTGGATGCGGAAATAATTTATAGCGCTTTTGAACAGGAAGTAATACCTGTGTTTTATAATCGCAATAAGGCAGGGATACCTTCCGAATGGATTAATATGATAAAAAATTCAATAGCAAAAATAGCCCCAAAATATACTACAAGCAGAATGATAAATGATTATATAGAAAGATACTATAGTAAACTGTTTGTACGTGCAAAAGAAATATCTGAGAATGATTATGAAAAAACTATAAATATTTCATCATGGAAAAAGCGTATAGCTAAATCCTGGAATAATATAGAAGTACTGGAAGTTAACCTGTTTGATAAATCTGTGGAAGAGTTTCAAATAAATCAAAAATATGAGGGTAAAGTAATTTTAGATCTGAAAGACATATCTCCTGAAAATATTGGAGTTGAGCTTATAGTTACGGAAAATTACGAGAATCTTGTTACCAGGCAGGAATTTGATATGGAAAAATACGAAGGAAGTAAAGCCTTTTACACGGCTGATGTAGTAATTAACCAACCCGGTACTTTTGCATATGGTATAAGAGTGTTTCCAAAACATGAACTGCTGGCTCACAGACAGGATATTGGATTTTTGAAATGGATTTAGAGTAAGCATAGAACGTAAATTACAAATCTCAAAACCCAAATAATAAATAAATTCAACTTTGTAACAGGATTCCTCCTGAAGGACATTAGTAAATATTAGAAAGGTTTTTGGGACAGCCACTGTCAATAATGCGTAATCTCAATCAAGGTAATATATAATCCTCTAACCTGCCAAGGCATTTTATATCTTCATCAATGGCATCCCATTCTTCCTCAAGGCCATTTTTTACAATATCCCCGGCTAATATTCCAAATTATATTGAAGTATCATTTGTTATATATTCAAATT
>CBFCXR010000013.1:0-28915 GCA_965602045.1 uncultured Bacteroidales bacterium
CGAGCATCCTGGGATTATTAATAACTTACGCCTGGTGGAGATTTGCTGACCATAAGTAAAATATTTAATAAACGGTTTATCAGTCTGTTAGGTTTGGAGATTCAGCCTGCCTTCGTTGAAACTACGGCAGGTAAAAATACCCAACTTTTCATATACCATTAACGTTTACCACAAATTGTTATTCTTATATTAAATTAGTTGAATTAAATAGTCTAAAAAATGAAATTACTCTTGTCATTATAATAATAAAATAAGCTATGAAACAAAAATTATAAATTGTACTTTTTAGAAAAAGAATTACCAGGGCCTATCATTTTATAATAGCTTTTTTAATATGAAAAACGATGCCCTAAGCTAAAAAATTAACAATTTTCAGAATCTTTTTATCTGATATTCAATGTTTTAACTCGGTCCGACACCATATCATACCATTAATTTAAAACTGGCTCCCGGTTGTGGCTGGGCTGCGATTATTCAAAAAAAAGGAGAATAGGCTAAAATTCCGGACAAGGCAACATTTTGGGTTTTCTTTTTCTCACCTTTGTCTTAAAATTAAAGGACAGGGAGATTTCATGAGCTCCGCCTGTATTAGTAATAAGCCTGGATATTGTAAAATCATAACTGTATCCTATATTCATTTCCTTTATCTTATAACCCACTAATATTGTGAATGCATCTCTGTTATAGTCAGAGTCATAAAATGGAATACCTCTGTACCAGAATCCCAGGACAATCGGACTTCTATGCCAGTATGCGCCTAAATCCAACTGTTTATATTGCTTTTGCGATTTGAATAAAAATGCAAGTTGCAATGTGGTTGGTACAGGCCTTAATAAATGTTCATTTGTTTTAAATTTGACTCCTCCAAAAACTGAATATTTTATGTCCGCATGTGCCGGATTCCCTTCCTCATCATCATAAAAATATAAAGAATGATTAGGCTTAAGAATATGATCAATACATGATCCAAACCAGAAAATTTCTGAATATGTCAATATTGAGGTAGAAAAATCAAGATCACCGATATGATTCAAAGGCATAACTTCTCCTGTTACAGGAGCATTTTCACTGGCAGATATCTGGTCGCCCCATAAAAGATCTTCAAAGTTTATAGCTCTTTCAGTATATATAAAGTGCATGCCCGGCCTTATGTGCCAGAGTTTGTTAATTTCAAAATCATATGAATACTGTAATCCGAAATTTGTTGATCGTAAATTGCCTGTTCCTGCTTCATCACGTAAAATAAGAATTCCTAAACCGCTTCTGAATTTCTCAAAATATTTGTCAAATGATACTGAATATGTATTAAAACCATGAGCAATCTCCGGCCATTGTTTACGATAATTAATGGCAATCCTGTTGGTCCCTGTTAATCCTGAGAAAGAGGGAGCAAGATATAAATAATTAGAGTAGAACTGAGAAAACTGCGGGTCCTGCCCTATTAAATATTTTAATAAGAAAATAAAAATTAATATTGAACCCAGCTTTTTCACAACATATAAAATCTTAAAGTTTTAAAAACAAAACTCCGGATAACAAGTAATAAATTCTTATCTGAGTAATGTAACATCTCCTGTATCTACAAAGCTTTTTCCGTTAGAATACTTGCCTTCCACCTTCCACACATAAACATCCTGTTTAGCCAATTTGCCTTTGACATAGCCGTTCCAGGCCACATCCTTACTAAAACATTCAAATACCAACTCACCCCAGCGATTGAAAATCATTAAATGGTATTCATCTACCTGGTCAATAACCGCCGGTTTAAATACCCTGTTTTCCTCAAGCCTGGATCCCGGCCTGAACACATTCGGATAAACAATTTTTCCGCTTGGTTCAACAATTACGGCGTTCTCCATCACATACAAATCAAAACAATTATTCTCTGTCCATACACATAACGTCACATCATAAACACCCTCTTTTTTATATATATGTTTTGCATTAAAATCATTTGATTTGCTGCCATCCCCAAAATCCCATTCACATATATCACTATTGTCAGATAAATTAAAACAGTGGACAGTTTCATCATCTACAAATACATACCTCGGGGCCAGGTTAAAATAAGCATTAGGAAGAATATAAACATCGTTTATCGTATTATGAGTATCACTACCTCCGTCTCCCTTAGCTGTTAATTTTATTTTATATTGCCCTGATTCATAATAGGTGTATTTAGGATTAGGTTTGTTAGAAATTGCTCCGTCGCCAAATTCCCATAAATACGATTTGGAATAGGAGGATAAATTTTCGAATTGAATAGTTAAAGGCATACAACCCGGTTTAACCGGCTTGAATTTTGCTTCCGGAGGATGCGGCACTATTTCAATATTTGCCGATGCACTGTCAGAACAATGTTCGCCTGATACAACTAATGATATTGTGTAATTGTCAGGTTTACCATATTCATGCGAGCCCGGATCACTTTCAAATGATATTGAACCATCTCCGAAGTGCCATTTATAGTTCCAGTTCCTGTCATCTGTATTATTTAATATATCCACTGTTCTGTCAGGAAACATCTGGTGAACAGGTGTTGCTGTAAAATCAGCTGTTGGTGAAGGATATACGACAATGTTAGTTATGGTTGTATCCAGACAATTAAAAAATGAAGTAGTTATCAGCTTAATTTGATATACAGTATCTGATTCGGAATCGTTATAAAAAGTATGCATAATGTTATAGCTTCCTTCTTCCTGCTCCCCATCTCCAAAATCCCAGTTATATTTAAATCCCCCGGGAGTTGCTATAAGGATAATATCCGCCGGATCACAGGCTATTTCAGGTTCTACTTCTATAGAAATCTCAGGATTAGGATAAACTGTAACAAATTCATTTGATGTATGAGAACATCCATGTTCACTGTATGATGTAAGCCTCACATTATAGTACTTTATTGAGGTTGACAAATTCCTGAATTCATGTGAAGGATTTTCAGCATTGCTGCTATCGTTATCTCCAAAATCCCAATTATATAAAACTGCATCCTCAGACTTATTGTAAAAATTAAAAATTGCAGGACTGCATTCAGGAACAGCATCAGAGGTAAAAGCAGATTTTGGGATATTATTAATAATATTAATAGAATCTTTAGCCCGGCAACCGTTATTATCAACAACAGTGAATTTTAAAAAATATGTGCCTTTTATTATTGTATTAAAGACAGGATTACGTATATCAGTACCGGACAAAGGTTCTGTTTGTCCTGTCCAATTATATGAGTCATAAGTGCCTGAACCACCCGCAATAAAAGTTCCCAAATGAAGATCATCACCTGCACAGGTCACGGTATCATCTGTAAATATATCTGCATATGGATTTGAATAAGATGTAATTGTGAGACTGTCATTAACTTTATTAAGGTTAATATCAGTTACTTCAATATATAATTTAAATATTCCTGATGTATCCGCAATAAATACAGGATTAGATATGTCTGTTGCTGACAGGTATTCCGTATCCCCGGTCCAGTTGAATGTATAGGAAGGAGTGCCTCCGGCAGGAACAGCTGTTATTTGCAGGGATTCATCCACACAAACACTGCCATTTATTACATTAAGGTTCACATATAATAAATCATCCCTTACCTCTATTTGTTTTATTGATTCGGGGCCCGGACATCCAATGCTGTTTACTTCAGTGACTGAAATATTATATAAGCCCAGATTAGGAAATTCAAGAATTACAAAATTTTGATTTACCAAAAGAACTGTAATGCCAGCCGGAATATTCCAATTATATGTGGAACCCGGATTAAAATTCACCGAATATATAGCATTTGACTGCCCTTGTCCTACTGCATCAGCACCCTGGATTGGATTTACTCCAGGAGCAGGCAGAATTATAGCCTGAACCTGAATCCTGCTGCTAAAACAACCTGTTAAGTTATTATAACTTGAAATGTAATATTTGTTTGTTTCGGTTAAAAAAGGTGTAGTAAATATTATTGTCTCATCCAGCAAACTTCCATTTATAATACTATCATACCACCTGTTAATTGTACCGTTTGTGCCTACAACTGATGTTATTTCCAATGAACCGGGACCACAATTGCTTACATCATTTGCCACCGGCATATCAGGAATAGGATAAATATAAGCCTTAACTTCTTTTCTCATGCTTTCGCATCCTGTAATACTATTATAACTTGATATCCAATATGAAACTGTACTTGTTAAAAAAGGAGTAGTAAATGTCAAACCGGTATCCAGCAGATTTCCATTAACAGGAGAATCATACCATCTGTTTGTAGTTCCATTTAATCCAGGAATAGAATTCAATGTCATACTTCCGGAACCACATATGCTCTCATCATTTGCAACAGACATATCAGGAATGGTATTAATAGTAACATCAATCCGGGCCCTTGCACTTTCGCAGGTTGTAGTGTCGTTATAGCTGCTGACCCAGTAAGAGGCAGAACCGGTTAATAACGGCGTTGTAAAATCTTTTGAAGTACTTAAAAGATTACCTCCTGTTGAAGCATCATACCAATTATTTGTATTACCATATATTCCGATACTTGCTATCAATAATACAGAATCCTCACCACAATGATCAACATTATCTGAAACAGGAACTTCAGGAACAGGATGAATCATAACATCAACTCTTCTGCGATAACTTTCACAATAAGTAGTATCATTATAAGTTGCTAACCAATAAGAAGTACTGGAATCTAATAAAGGCGTGTTATAACTTAAAGATTCCGATAATATACTTCCTCCAAAACCTGACTGATACCAACGGTTACTATTTCCATTTTGTCCTAAAGTTGACACAAGTGTTATTATCCCCGGCCCGCAGTTTTCTGCTCCGTTTGCGTCAGGCATTCCGGGCAATGGTTTATATAAAACAGCAACTATATCGGTAGTTGGAGGACATGATCCACTGGTTATTTTCCACTCAAACAAATATAAACCCTCATCGCCGCTATTAATGCTTGCTAACGCATTTGGCATGTTCGCATTGGGAACAAAACTAACATCTCCGGGGCCACTTATTTTACTCCAGGTTCCAATTCCAATTGGAGGGGAATTGCCATTTAAACTTGCCGAAGTGCCGCAAATTGAGTCATCCGGCCCGGCATCAGCAGGAGGTACCGTAACTCCGAAATCAATTGTTACAGTGTCCGAAGAAACACAACTCTCATTTGTAATTGTCCATGCTAATTCATAAATACCTTCATTACCGGAAATTATTTGAACAGTGGCATTCTCATCGTTTACTGATGGGACAAAACCAGGAGCAACTCCTGAAGGATTTGTTACAACAGTCCATACCCCGATACCCACTGAAGCAGGATTGGCCCCCAATGGTAATGTAGTAGAGTTACACAGACTTTGATCCGTTCCTGCAAATGCAGGTATGGGAGCTTGATCTCTTATAATATTTACATTGTCTGATGATCCGCTGCAAATACCATACTGGCTTGTTATTTGCCATTGAAACTGATTAATGCCATAGCTTAATCCTGTAACTTCACTATTTTGAATATTAGGATCTGTTACAACCGCCCCTCCTGAAAGTACCGACCATACTCCTGTTCCTCCTCCTGTCACTATATTTCCGTTAAGTAATATCGTTGTTGAATCACACACTCCCCTGTCTGAACCTGCATTTGCCGGATTGGGAGTAATATCTCTTAAAACCTGCATTGTATCTGTTGTTGTAATGCACGCTCCAAACTGACTTGTTACTGTCCACACAAAACTATTTTCTCCTCCTGCAATAGCTGTGATAACTGATTGTGGATCATTTAAGTTGGAGAATGCAGCACTACCTGTGAAAATACTCCATTCCCCTACTCCGTTATTTGTTGCTGAAGAAGCATTCAATATCGTGGTAGAATCATCACAAAACGACTGGTCAGTTCCGGCAATTGCCTGATCAGGCTGTAAATCCCTGATGATTAAAACTTCATCAATGGATGAACATGGGCCATTTGTAATGGTCCATCTAAATAAATTAGGGCCAACATCCAAATTATTAACAACTGAATTCGGATCGGTAGGATCAATAATTGTAGCACCACCTGTTGTAGTCCATATACCAACACCAATTACCGGTGTATTGGCATTTAATTGATATGTGTTGGCGCATATTGCGGTATCCATACCTGCATTTGCAGGGGGTGTGGGAGTGTCAAATATCTCAAATGTTATTTTGCTTGGGGCACTTTCACATGCTCCTATACTTTCTGTAACATAATATGAATATTTTCCGCTAACAGAATTGTCAATAAATGTCGGAGGACCTGTTGGATCAAAGGAATTACCAATATGTATGAGATTGTTTAATAATGAGTCACTATACCAACTGACATCTCCACCAGAAGTTGAAAGCACAAGATTTATGGGATTATTAACACAAAATTCTAAAGACGGATTAGTAATCACGGGCGGAGTTGTAATTATTTCGATTAATGCGGTAGTTGTAATTGCTTCATTATCACCATCAATAGTGTCCCCAGGAGGAATAGTATCAAAAGGATTATTATCATAAGCATTACAAATGTTCCAGTAACGCATAGTAATTTCAAAAATATCTCCTGCAACGCCGCCTGCAGGAGCATTAATAAACCAAGTAATCTGGCTTGGGCCGTCTGCAGGAACAGAAATTTCAACAATCGGTCCCGCAACCGGCCCTAAAGAATTACCTGATGCGTCTGTTAATTGAAAGGTATTGCCCATGCCATTGCTGACAGAAACATTAGGAATTCTTTCACCAGAAATTGTTGTTGTGCCATAAATAAATTGTACCCACCTGGTTAAGCGGTTAGGTTTATCAGGTTCTACTTTAACGTTACAGTTAAACGTAGAATTATCGGCAAATGTCAAATCAATAATATCTTCACCTTCGCAGAATTGTGCAACTACCGGATCTGTTATGATTATTCCTCCATTCTCATTATCCCTTGCCCAGGCACTAAAAGTTTGTTCCTGCCTGCTGCTGCTGGTACATTGAACACCATCGAAAACAACGTAAGCCTCAGCAGTATATGAACACTCAGCCGAGGGAGGGTAAGTGTGTGTAACCGAAGCCATGAAGATTGTGTCTCCTTGTGATATGGCAGGGACCAGTGTAGTTGCTCCTGTTCCGTCATTCCAGACATAAAGTATTTCTACTAAATCAGGATCCACAGGTACAATAAACCTGTAACGTACATCCATGGTCATATCAACCGGTGCACATACGCTACTTGGGCTTTGTCCGCTATAATTGTCAGTTATTAAGGCACATTGATTGTATACGCAATTAGTGCTTACTACAACTAATATAAAGAATAGGCTCAGTATTATAGTTAATTTGCGTAACATTTAGATAAAATTTATACTTCCACTAAAATTGAAAAATCTTTGACTAATGACCTATGACAGAAAAAAAATTAATTGAAAATCTTATCTTATTGTTCTTTCTTAGGGGGGTGTTCTGTAGGGTGACAGAATGCATAAATTACTAGATGTCAAGCCATTGTAAAATTAATTAAATGTTAGACGGCTTGGATTATACGTAAAATGCAGAAAAACGTTTCAGATTTTTTACTAACAACTTTTAAGAGATTTACCACTCGCTTGGCTCCAGCCGAGTGAGTGATATTTCCAAATCTTCCCTATTTAGATATCGGTAGCAAACAGGAGTATAAGGTTATCACTATTTAAGCCAGAAAGCTTTAAAATATATGTCACTCGGATAGACCCGAGCGACTGAAAAGAGTTGAATGTCGAACAAGGACGCCGTCGGCCAAAGCCTATGGCGTCGGACGATTAACGATTTTAGATTTTAGAACAAAGCCCTAAATGAATAAATCTATATAGTTAAACGCGCGCTATACAGATTGCCTGCGTGACGGAAGTCAGGTTTTCCTTGAATTTTACGTAAATTTCTCAAAGGCAGGATGCATTCCCGAACATTTGCCATGCTCATTTGGATCTGCGATCCGAAAGCCTGTACTATTAGTTTATTGAACAGTTATCTTTTCAGTAACTATTATATTGCTGTTAAATTTTACTTTAACGATATAAATACCTTTATCGAGATTTTCAAGATTTAAAACGACTTTATAAATCCCCAAATCAAATTTCTGCATAATAACCGAACTGCCAACAATATTTAATATCTCGATCATATCAAAAGGATTCTCTGCAGCTATAGTAAGTTTTTTGCCAACAACCGGATTCGGAAATATTGAAATCTCATCCGGATTAATATTATTATAATAATTCCCTGTATAATTATTCGTATGAATAACATTTCTGGCAGATAATACGCTTAAGTTCATAAAAACTGAACCAGTTGCAAGAACTATACAAATTAGAAGCAATTCTTTTTTCATATTTGTTGATTTTAAAGTTCTTTATTAATTTCCTGTTTCAACACAAAAATCATACCTTATTCATATTACAGCAATCCTAATTCCAATAATGCCTCATCAGACATCATAGATTTATCCCATGGCGGATCAAATACAAGGTTGATATTCACATTTTTTATACCTTCCATTGCCGCAATATTATTCTTAACCTGCATGAGAAGATCATCAGCCATCGGACAGTTAGGAGAGGTTAAAGTCATTGTTATTTCAACAATATCCTCCTCATCAATATCTATAGCGTATATTAATCCAAGATCATAAATATTAACAGGAATCTCAGGGTCATATATCTTTTTCAATATATGAACAATTTCTGCTTCAGGCTGTAACAAATTATTATTACCCATAATTATTATAAAAGATAACGTAAAACCAGAAATTTTATTGTTTATTCCTTTTCATACTTTGCATTATAAGCAATAGCATAAAGCTTCATTTGCTTAATCAAAGCCAAAAGGCCGTTCGAACGGGTAGGTGATAAGTTTTGTTTTAATCCTATTTTATCGATAAAATATAAATCAACATTCATTATTTCCTCAGGTTTTCTACCTGAAAGAACGCGTATCAGCAATGCTATTATTCCTTTTGTAATAATAGCGTTACTATCGGCTGAAAAATTTATTATCCCATTATTATACTCAGCATACAACCATACTTTCGACTGACACCCACTTATTAAATAATCCTTAATTTTATATTTTTGTTCAATTACCGGTAAATTTCCGCTGAGTTCTATTAAGTAATCATACTTATCCATCCAATCATCAAATAATTCGAACTCTTCAATAATTTCTTCCTGTATCTCGCTAATGGCTTTCACTTTAGTATGTTTAGAAAAATAAACAAAAATTTAAATTATAATTTTTACGTCTGATTTATTAAGCATAAATATTCAGGAAAACATTGTTCTTGCTTTTCCAATAGCTTCACACAGGATATCAATCTCTTGTTTTGTATTATATAATGCAAAAGATGCCCGGATCGTACCTTCAATATTATATCGCTGCATTACAGGCTGTGCACAATGAGTTCCGGTTCTCACTGCCACTCCCATTTTATCAAATATCATTCCTGCATCATAAGGATGAATATTATTAATTAAAAATGACAAAATTGATATCTTGTCTTCCGCTGTTCCAAATATTTTAACATCGCCCATATTTTCAATTTTTCCGGTACCGTATTTTAAAAGTTCCGTTTCATGTTCTGCAATATTTACCTTCCCCAGCTTAATAACATATTTAATAGCTTCTCCAAGCGCAATGGCGCCAATGTAGTTTACTGTTCCTGCTTCAAACTTAAATGGGAGTTCGTTATAGGTTGTTTTTTCAAATGTAACCGTATCTACCATTTCACCACCGCCCTGAAACGGCAGTAATTCCTCCAGCCATTTTTCCTTGCCATATAAGACACCTATACCCGTTGGGCCATAGATTTTATGGCCTGAGAAAGCAAAAAAATCGCAGTCAAGCTTTTGTACATCCACTTCTAAATGCTGTATTGACTGTGCTCCGTCTAAAAATACCGGAATACCTCTCTGATGTGCCTTTTCAATTATAGCTTCAACCGGATTTATGGTCCCAAGGGAATTTGATACATGAATAACAGCAACTATCCTGGTTTTTGGATTCATCAGCTTTTCATACTCATCAATTAATAATTCACCTCTATCATTAAATGGTATTATTTTAAGACTGGCCTTTTTTCGTTCACAAAGCATCTGCCAGGGCACAATATTGGAATGATGCTCCATTGCTGTGATAATTATCTCATCTCCCTGGTTTATGTAATTTTCACCGAAAGAGAATGCCAGTCCGTTTATTGAACCTGTAGTTCCACTTGTAAAAATAATTTCATGTGCGGATTTTGCATTAATAAATTCTTTTACGGTTTTTCTTGCATTTTCATAAGATTCTGTCATCTTATCACTTAAATAATGAATTCCCCTGTGTATGCTGCTATTGCGATTTGAATATAAATCACTCATACACTCAATAACGGAATACGGTTTTTGGGTTGTTGCTCCATTATCTAAGTAAACCAGCGGTTTACCATATACTTTTCCCGTAAGAATTGGAAAATCTTCTCTAATTTTATCAACGTCAAAATTCACAAGTCGAAATTTTATATTTTATACTAGCCACATCTGATATTGCATTCATTACATCTTGAAAGTTCCCCTCTAAGCCTTTTTTCTACCAGGTCTGTTATCCTTTTCTTAAGGTAATCGACCTTAATTTTGGTAATTATCTCATTTGCAAAAGCGTACATTAACAATTGCTTTGCTTCTTTCT
This sequence comes from uncultured Bacteroidales bacterium, assembly GCA_965602045.1. Classification (GTDB taxonomy): domain Bacteria; phylum Bacteroidota; class Bacteroidia; order Bacteroidales; family UBA10428. The sequence goes on from CBFCXR010000013.1 coordinate 10,672, forward strand.
CGCTTATTCCCCTGCTTCTGAGATAAAATAATGCCTCATTATCCAGTTGGCCTATAGTAGCACCATGGCTACATTTAACATCATCAGCGTATATTTCAAGATGGGGCTTGGAATTCATTTTAGCTTCATCTGATAAAAGAATATTATTATTTCTCTGAAAAGCTTCTGTCTTCTGAGCATCTTTACTTACATAAATTTTACCGTTAAAGGCACCTGTTGCGCTGTCGCTAAGGATTCCTTTGAAAAGTTGATTGCTTCTGCAATGTGGTTTATCATGCTTAACATATATAAAACTTGCAACATGCTGGTGTCCGTCACACAGGAAAAGGCCGTATGTATTGCTTTCGCATCCCCCGGCATTGAGTTTTACAAAAACATTATTCCTGATTAGTCCTCCATGTAACGATATTGTATTTGTTGTAACATTGCTGTTTGCCTCCTGTTGTATAAAGGTATTCGAGATTTGTGTTGAAATGCTGTTCTCATTTTGAATTTTTGAATAATCAACAAATGAATTTTTATTTGCATATAATTCTGTAAGCGAATTAGTTAAATAACCCCTACTACAGAGAGTATGGTCACATACAACAATATTGGCCTGAGAATTCTCGTCAGCAATAATTAAATTACGGCGGAATATTCTTAAGTTTTTAAAAGAATAACAAAGATTTATTATTTGAACAGGTTTCTTCAGAACCGTATTTTCAGGAATATAAATAAATATACCATCCTGGGCGAATAAGGTATTTAGTGCTACCAAACCATCAACAGAAGAATCAGCACTTTGCGAGTAATATTTCTTAAATATTTCAGGATATCTGATTGATGCCTCGGCAAATCCGCAAACAATAATATTATCAGGTAATACCTCTATATTATTAGGGTAATGAAATCCATTTAAAAGAAGTACTACATAAGTGTCAAGTTCCGGAACATCGCATCTGAATATATCCTTTAAGTTTAATTTGAAAAATTTATCAATTGAAAATTCAGATATATAATCTCCTTTAAAAAAAGGTTCAATATTTGTATACTTGTAAGCTTCGTTTTTTTTGTCAGGAATACCAATTCTGTTAAAATCTGACAATGCTTTTTTTCTGACATTATTCACCTGAGGCCCGACATTTGCATTAATCAGGGTTGAATTGCTTTTATAAACGTCAATAAGCTCAACCTTAACATCTTCTAATATATCAACTTCACTCATGTGCATTAAAATAATAAAACAATAATGAATATATTAATTTCATTCTTCATTAAGCCAGTCATATCCCTTTTTTTCAAGCTCCACTGCTAATTCCTTACCACTTGATTTTACTATTTTGCCTTTATATAGAATATGAACAAAGTCAGGAATAATATATCCCAGAAGCCTTTGATAATGTGTTATTACAATCGTGGCATTATCCTTATTCTTAAGTTTGTTCACTCCATTAGCCACTATCTTCAAAGCATCAATATCTAATCCTGAATCCGTTTCATCAAGTATTGCCAGTTTAGGTTCTAACATAGCCATTTGAAAAATCTCATTTTTTTTCTTTTCTCCGCCCGAAAATCCTTCATTCACAGACCTGTTTGTGAGCCTGGAGTGGAGTCCGACGAGCTCCTGTTTCTCCCGCATAATTTTCAGGAAGTCAGTAGCAGATATAGGTTTAAGATTATTAAATTTTCTTTGTTCGTTTATTGCGGTTTTCAAAAAATTAACCATTGTAACACCCGGTATTTCTACAGGATATTGAAATCCAAGAAATATTCCTCTTCCGGCTCTTACCTCAGGTGCTATTTCTAACAAATTATCTCCCATGTAGGAAACAGTACCCCCGGTGATTTCAATATGATCCCTGCCGACAAGTACTGAGGCTAAAGTGCTCTTGCCGGAACCATTCGGCCCCATAATAGCATGGACTTCACCAGCATTAACTTTAAGATTTATACCTTTTAGTATTTCCTTTCCTTCAATTGAAACTCTTAAATCCTTTATCTCCAACATATCTTTTTAAAATGTTTATGTGAATATTATTTATATTACAGCTAGCCTACACTACCTTCAAGACTAATTTGTAATAACTTCTGAGCCTCGACTGCAAACTCCATAGGGAGTTTATTTAATACTTCTTTTGCATAACCATTAACAATCAAACCAATAGCATTCTCAGTGTCAATTCCCCTCTGGTTACAATAAAAGATTTGATCTTCACTTATCTTTGATGTAGTTGCTTCATGTTCTATAATAGCAGTTTCATTTTCTACCTCCAAATAAGGAAATGTATGTGCCCCTGACTTATCACTCAGTAAAAGTGAATCGCATTGTGAAAAATTCCTCACATTTTCAGCATTCTTTACTACTTTAACCAGCCCCCGGTAACTGTTTTGGCTAAAACCTGCAGAAATGCCCTTTGAAATTATTGTGCTGCTTGAATTTTTGCCAATATGGATCATTTTGGTACCGGTATCAGCCTGTTGATAGTTATTAGTAACAGCAACCGAATAAAATTCGCCAATAGTATTATCGCCTTTAAGAATACAACTGGGATATTTCCAGGTAATGGCAGAGCCTGTCTCAACCTGGGTCCATGAAATTTTTGAATTATCCCCTTTGCATATGCCACGCTTAGTTACAAAATTGTAAACTCCTCCTTTTCCATTCTTGTCTCCCGGATACCAGTTCTGAACAGTTGAGTACTTAACCTCGGCATTCTCTAAAGCTATTATTTCAACAATAGCTGCATGTAACTGGTTTTCATCTCTCACCGGAGCAGTGCACCCTTCAAGATAACTAACATAGCTGTCATCATCAGCAATTATAAGTGTTCGCTCAAATTGACCTGTATTAGCTGCATTAATTCTGAAATATGTGGAAAGCTCCATCGGGCATCTTACACCCTTAGGAATGTAACAAAATGAACCATCACCAAATACAGCTGAATTTAAAGCTGCAAAATAATTATCAGTATATGGGACAACAGTTCCCATATATTTTTTTATTAAATCCGGATATTCCTTAACAGCGTCACTGAACGAACAAAATATAATTCCAAGCTCAGCAAGCGTCTCCCGAAATGTGGTCTTTACGGAAATGCTATCCATTACAGCATCAACAGCTACTCCGCTTAATCTTTTCTGCTCATCAAGAGGAATCCCAAGTTTCTCAAAGGTGCTGAGTAATTCAGGATCTACCTCGTCAATACTTTCCAGCTTTACTTTTTGTATTGGCGCTGCATAATAAATAAAATCCTGGTAATTAATTTCAGGTATTTTTAAGTTAGCCCATCGGGGCATTTTCATTTTTAACCAATGTCTGTAAGCTTTTAACCGGAATTCCAATAAAAAATCAGGCTCATTTTTTTTTCTGCAAATCTTCCTGATAATATCCTCATTCAATCCCTTCTCAATAGTATCTGTTTTAATATCAGTAACAAATCCGTACTTGTATTCGCTTTTTGTTACTTCTGATAATATTTTATTCTGATCATTCTCCATATTCATGTAAAAGTAATAATAATTAGGGTTTCACGAATTCTGATGGTTTTTATTTAGATTTATTCTAAATAAAGCAAATATACAAAAAGTATTTCAATTAATACAGATATTTGCTGATGATTAATACTATAATCCTGACAAAGTTATGATTAAGGATGGCCGGAATAATGAACATATTTCTGAGTTAGGGGAATTTGGCTTAATAAAACATCTGACAGAAAATATTTCCCTGAAGAATAAAAGTTCGTTGGTCGGAGTTGGTGATGATGCCGCGGTCCTTGATTATGGTGAAAAAAAGGTAATAATTACAACTGATCTACTCACAGAGGGTATTCATTTCAATTTAATGTACACTCCACTAAAGCATTTAGGATATAAGGCAGCAGTAGTCAATTTTTCGGATATATATGCGATGAATGCTCATCCCAGGCAAATTGCGGTGGCCCTTGCAGTTTCAAAAAAATTCACAACCGGGATGATTGATGAAATATACTCAGGTATTTACCTTGCCTGTAATAATTATGGCGTTGATGTCATAGGAGGTGATACTTCTTCATCAATAACAGGAATGACTATTACAATTACTGCTGTAGGGGAAGCCGATTTAAAAGAAATAACTTATAGAAAGGGAGCAAAAAAAAATGATCTGATATGTGTGTCAGGTGATTTGGGAGGAGCATATATGGGACTGCAGTTGCTGGAAAGAGAGAAAATGTTATTTGAAAAAGATAACAGTTTTGAGCCCGAGTTAGACGGGTATGATTATATTCTGGAAAGACAACTCAAGCCGGAAGCCAGGCAGGATATTATTCATCTTTTAAAGTCGATGAAAATTAAACCTACATCCATGATTGATATCTCAGATGGCCTTTCTTCAGATATGTTGCATTTGTGCTTTGCGTCAAAAGTAGGCTGTAAAATTTTTTCCGATAAGATTCCAATAAATGTAGCAACAAAAGCAATAGCTGATGAGTTTAATATTGAGCCCCTTATTGCTGCATTAAGCGGAGGAGAAGATTATGAGTTGTTATTTACAGTTCCCTTAAGTGAGTTCGATAAAGCAGGCAAGCAGAGCGATATAACGATAATTGGCCATATCACAAATTCAGAAGATGGTAATATTTTAGTTATAGATGATGGAGCTTCAATAGAACTCAAAGCTCAAGGATGGAACGGATTGAAAGAATAATTTAATAATATCATTCAAAGTTCTGCCCGAACAGATTTTCTCCCTGCCGGATTTTTATTATGCCTCTTTTCGAGGCTTTAAAAAATTGTATTATTTCATCTCTTTCTTCTGTGGCCTTAACATCACTTTTAAGATATTCGATGGCCTGGGAGTTATTCATCCCTTTATTGTATATAATTCTATAAATTTCCTGAAGTTCGTTAATCTTTTCGTTGGAAAATTCTCTTCTGCGCAAACCGGTAGAATTAATTCCTATATACGATACCGGTATTCCGGCAGCTTTTACATATGGAGGCACATCAATAAGTACGCCACTCATTCCACTAATAAACACATGTTTCCCTATCCTGGAAAACTGATGCGCGACAGACATTCCGCTTAATATTGCCCAATCGCCAACCTCAACTTCTCCGGCAACTTGTACACTATTGGAAAGGACCACATTATTTCCGATAATACAATCGTGAGCTATATGAACATATGCCATTAACAGGCAATTATTACCCACCTGTGTTTTACCCTTTGCACTAGTACCTCTGTTGATAGTCACACATTCGCGAATAGTTGTATTGTCACCAATAACAACAGTTGTCTTTTCACCTTTAAATTTTAAATCCTGAGGTATTGCAGATAAAACTGCACCAGGAAAAACCTTACAGTTTTTTCCTATACGAACTCCATCCATAAGGGTAACATTTGGGCCAATCCATGTACCTTCATCTATTTCAACATCTTCGGCAATGGTAACAAATGATCCTATTTCTACATTTTTTGAAATTTTGGCTTTTGGATGTATATGTGATAATGATTGGTTCATATTTCTATAATTTCACACAACCTGCTAATGATAAATTATAATATTTCGTTTAAGTATTAAAACCATAAAGTTAATTATTTTCGGATTTCTTAACCATTTGAGCCATAAAATCTGCTTCAACAACTAATTTATCTCCTACAAATCCCTGCCCGTAAGTCAATGCTAATCCCCTTCTGACAGGTTCTTTTAGTGTCATTCTTATAGTTAAAGTATCTCCGGGTTCAACCTTATATCTGAATCTGGCATTTTCAATTTTTAGAAAATATAATAAATAATTGTCAGGATCGGGTACCTGGCTCATTAATAAAATTCCTCCAACCTGTGCCATTGCCTCAAGCTGCAAAACTGCAGGCATAATGGGTTTGCCAGGGTAATGCCCAACAAAAAAACCCTCATTCATAGTAGCATTCTTCACTCCACAAATAGTCCATTTATCCATAGAAAGGATTTTATCTACAAGCAAAAATGGCGGCCGATGTGGCAATCTCTGCATAACTCCTGTAATATCAAATAATGGTGGAGCATTCTGATCATATACCGGAGCTCCTGGTTTTGATAACTCATTCTTAATCTTTTTTCTAAGAATTTTAACAAACTCAGTATTAATATAATGGCCGGGCTTAACAGCCAATATTTTTGCCTTTATGCGGATTCCAAGTAATGCTAAATCCCCTATTAAATCAAGTAATTTATGTCTAGCCGGTTCATTGCTAAAATACAACTCCACATTATTTAATATTCCTTCAGGTTTAACATCAACTTTTGGCCTGTTAAATAATTCCGCCAATCTGTCAATTTCATTTTGAGTTGCTTTATGATCAACTATAACAATAGCATTATCAAGATCGCCGCCTTTGATAAGATTATTATTCAGAAGAGGTTCCAGCTCATGTAAAAAAACAAATGTTCTGCATTGTGAAATTTCATTTTTAAAATCAGAAATGTCATTTAAGCTGGCATATTGATGTCCAAGTACTTTTGAACCATAGTCAATATGTACATTAACACTGAAATTTTCATCGGGATACGCAACGATTTCCAATCCTTTTTCCTTATTTCTGCTATAAATTTTTTCCTTTAATTCATAATATTTCCTTTCGGCTTCCTGCTCTTTAATTCCGGCATTAAGAATAGCCTCAACAAAAGATTTTGCACTTCCGTCCAGTATGGGTACTTCCGGGCCCTTCAGCTCAAGCAAAGCATTATCTATACCAAGTCCGTATAATGAAGCAAGGACATGTTCAACGGTTCCTATGTTAACATCATTCTCTTTCAGGGAAGTTCCTCTATCCGTGGTTGCCACATTATCAGCTAATGCTCTGACTAAGGGTTGCTCTTTAAGGTCTATTCGCTTAAATACATAACCATGATTTACAGGAGCCGGTTTAATAGTTAACTCAACATTCAGCCCTGAGTGAAGCCCATTCCCTTTAATAGTAACTGATTTTGAAATCGTTCTTTGATTTTCTGTCATATACTATAAAGATAATATTATATTTCGCAAAAAATAATTGCGAAATATATAAAAAATTATGAAATCAAGATGAAAAGAAGATCTTATTTTTCTTTTTCACGCAGATTTTTAAGCTCTCTTTCAAGGCTATTAATCTTCTGAATCAATTCAGGTAAATTTCTGTAAATAGCAATTGCTCTGCGCTTACTATAAATATTAAAGGCGGGCGATCCGAGAACGATCTCTCCTTGTTTGTCAATATTGTTAGTTACTCCGGATTGTGCTCCAATTTTTACATTATCAGCAATTTTAATATGCCCGACAATACCTACCTGTGCAGCAATCATGCATCCTTTGCCAATCTTAGTTGATCCGGCAATACCTGTCTGTGCAGCTATCACTCCGTTCTCTCCTATTTCAACATTATGTGCAATTTGAATCAGATTATCAAGTTTTACACCTTTCCTGATAATAGTAGATCCCAAAGTTGCTCTGTCAACTGTCGTATTGGCTCCTATCTCAACATTATCTTCAATAATAACATTACCTAACTGTGGTACCTTCTTAAAATTATTATCTGACTGATGAGCAAATCCAAAACCATCACTGCCTATGATAACACCCGAATGCATACTGCAATTTGATCCAATTTTACAGTCATGATATACCTTCACTCCTGAAAATAATGTTGTATTGCTTTTGACAATAACATTATCACCCAGGTAAACGTGTGGATATATTTTGACATTATCCCCAAGTTCTACATTTTCACCAATATATGCTAAAGCTCCGATATAAACATCTTTGCCTATTTTGGCAGTCTCAGCCACGACTGCCATCTTATCAATTCCTTTTTTTTGTTGCAGACTTTGTGCATATAAGTCTAATAAATTGGCAAAAGCCTGATAGGCATCATCAACTCTCAATAAAGTACTTTTTACTTTTTTCTGAACCTTTAGGTCTTTATTAACCAGAACTATAGAGGCATTTGTTGTATATAAATATTTTTCATACTTAAGATTTGCCAGAAATGATATTGTCCCTGGCGTTCCTTCCTCAATTTTCGAAATGCCGTTTACTTTAGTTTCTGTATCTCCTTCAATCTCACCTTTTAAATATTCTGCTATTGCTTTTGCTGTAAATTCCATATAAGAAAATTTGCGCACAAAACTAATCATAATATACTTAACTCAAGCAAAAATATAAAATTTTATTAATCCTCCGTCTGCAGATGTTATTATACTCTTAATATTTAAGAATTTAACTTAGTTTGATAAAAATACATTAGCAATTCCAAGTGGCTGATTAATTTAGTGTTATTTACTTTTTTCAACAAAATTATACAATCGACACATAGCAAACACCGGAAATTTCACGTCCAATTAAACCAGCGCTATATTGAAATTTATCAATCAATTAATAAAATGGTCTATTCTGGTCTGACTAAATCAGGATAACATAAAAAATATTTCTTTTCAATTTTTGTTAAGACAGATACATTAAAAATATCAGAAGCATCAACAATATCTTTAATTTCACCTGAATTATACAATATCTTTATCTTATCATCAAATGCACTATATGTTTTGTTAGATATACTATCTGTAAAAACAAGAAAATCGATATCCTTAAGGGGCCAATCATATACTTCCACAGATTGTTTGACAACATTTTTAACATAACCTTTACTAAAAGGCTGTTCTCTCATTATAATTTTCGGGAGTTTTCTGTTGATTAAGTTATATGACAGAGTAGACAATACTCTATCGGGGTGATTAATCCATTCTTTTATTGATGAAATAATATCATTATCATCTAAATTCACAAAATTGCTTATTATATCATCCCTTTTCTGGTATATGTTATTCCTGGTGATAGTATTTCTGAAAAAGAATTTTAGTCCGTTTACAGCGAACAAGCCATGATCATGAAGAGCGATATTTTTCGCCCTCAGAAGCACCTTAACCAACAGATTTTCTGCAGCTAATACTGTTTTATGAAAGTATACCTGCCAAAACATAAGTCTGCGTGCTATAAGAAATTTTTCTATTGAGTATATACCTTTTGCTTCAAGTACCAGGTTATCATTTATTACATTCAGCATTTTAATTATTCTGTCAGAACCTATTACACCTTCAGACACTCCGGTATAAAAACTATCTCTTTTAAGGTAATCTAACCTGTCCATATCCAGTTGACTCGATACTAACTGATGTAAAAATCTTTTATAATAATTGTTATTAAATATCTTAATGGCTAATCCCAGTCTGCCATTAAATTCTTCATTTAGTTTGTTCATCAGTAAGGTGGATACATCCTCATGAGTAAAATTTTCAATAATACTATGTTCCAGGCCATGGGAAAAGGGGCCATGCCCTATGTCGTGTAATAAAATTGCAATAGTCGCTGCCTCAGCTTCTTCATCAGTTATCTCTAATCCTTTCAGACGAATATTTTGAATAGCCTGATCCATTAGATAAGCAGCGCCTAAAGTATGTTGAAACCGGGAATGGGTTGCCCCCGGATAGACATAGCTCGTCAGTCCCAATTGTTTTATCCTTCTTAAACGCTGAAAAAACGGATGTTCTATAATATCATAAACAAAGGCTGAAGGTATCTTTATAAAGCCATGAACCGGATCATTAATGATCTTTCTCTTATCGGCAGGTATTAAATTCACAATCTTTATATTTTAAAATTATTCATAAATAATACTATTAAGTTAAACATTTACAAAAATCACAAATTCTTTTAAAACATTAAATTATAAACAAGTTATTTTGTCATTTGAACTATTATTTATAGCTTTGCATTGATATTTGCGTGAATTAGATGAATAGGGGACAAAAGTCCCCTATTTTATTAACAATATTATTGATGATAAGTGAAGAATTCATAAAAAGTATAATTCTTGAAGAAATAAAAAATAGCGATTTATTTCTTATTGATGTAATGGTTAGTGCCTCAAAGAAGATAAATGTATTTGTTGATGGCATGAATGGCGTAACAGTAAAAAATTGTGCTTCATTAAGCATGGCAATTGAAAAAAATATTGACCAGGAAAATGATGACTATGAACTTGAGGTATCATCTCCGGGACTGGATAAGCCATTAAAATTGCATATACAATATGAAAAAAATTTAGGTAGAGTTTTGGATATAATTACAAAAGATGGTAATAAAACAACAGGAGAACTGATAAAAGTTTCTGAAGATTGCATAGAAATAAAAGCAAAGAAAAAAGAAAAAAAGAAAAAGGAGCTTGTATTAAAGAATTACGTATTCGACTTTAGTGATATAAAATCTGCTAAAGTAGTTGTACAATTTAATTAATAATATTTAAGAGATGGAACATATTGATCTTATTGACACATTTTCTGAATTTAAGGAGCTTAAAAATATAGACAGGGCTACGATGATGAGTGTACTTGAAGATGTTTTCAAAGGTATGCTAATGAGAATCTGCGGTACTGCAGACAATTTTGATATCATCATTAATATTGATAAAGGGGATTTTGAAATTTGGAGAAACCGGGAAGTTGTTGCAGATGATGAAGTTGAAGACTCAAATATACAGATCGCCTTATCAGAGGCAAAAAAGATTGATGCTGAATATGAAATCGGGGAAGATGTTACAGACGAAGTGAAGCTTGCCAGTTTTGGAAGAAGGGCTATATTGGCACTAAGGCAAAATCTTACATCCCGGATACTTGATCTTGAAAAAAATAATGTCTACGAAAAATATAAAGAAAAAATTGGAGATATTGTTACCGGAGAAGTATACCAGGTATGGAAGAAAGAAATTCTCATCCTTGATGAAGAAGGAAATGAACTTATATTGCAAAAAGTTGAACAAATACCATCTGATTACTTCAGGAAAGGTGATACTATCAGAGCAGTTGTTATTAAGGTTGAAATGAGGAATAATAATCCTTTAATAATGTTATCCAGAACATCCCCTGTATTTTTAGAAAGATTGTTTGAACTGGAGGTTCCCGAAATATTTGACGGACTTATTACAATAAAAAAGATTGTACGTATTCCAGGGGAGAGGGCGAAAATAGCAGTTGAATCATATGATGAAAGGATTGATCCTGTAGGTGCTTGTGTCGGGATGAAAGGTTCCAGGATTCATGGTATAGTAAGAGAACTAAAAAATGAAAACATTGATGTAATAAACTATACCAGCAATAATCAATTATTTATAACAAGGTCCCTTAGTCCTGCAAAAATATCATCAATTAAAATCGATGATGCAAAGAAGCAGGCTGAAGTGTATTTAAAACCTAATGAAGTATCACTGGCAATTGGTAAAGGAGGTTTAAATATCAAATTGGCAAGTCAGCTTACCGGTTATGAAATTGATGTTTACAGGGAAGGTGTCATTGAAGATGAAGAAGATGTTAATCTGGAAGAGTTTGGTGATGAAATCGAAGGTTGGATTATTGATGAATTAAGAGCTATAGGATGTGATACAGCCAAAAGTGTGTTGGACCTGAGTATCGCAGATTTAGTTAAAAGAACAGATCTGGAAGAAGAGACTATTAAAGAGGTTATTAAAATTTTGCGAGCTGAATTTGAATAATTAATTGTAATAATTATAATTTAGCGATATTCTTGAATTTCGCTTGAAATACTAAATTATAAACCAAGTATGCCAGGTAATAAAGTAACGAGACTTAGTAAAATAGCAAGAGAACTAAATGTAGGAATTTCTACTATTGTTGAATTTCTACATGATAAAGGGTCTGTGATTGATTCTAACCCTAATACAAAAGTTACACCTGAGCAGTTCGAATTATTGTTAGAGGAATACAGTACTGATCTAAATGCAAAAAAAGAATCTGAAAAAGTTAGCCTGAAGCATTTAAAAGAAAAACAGGAATCTGTTTCAATAAATGATATTCGTGAAGTAAAAGAAAAAGATGTACAAGAAGACCAGGACGAAGTTTTTATTAAAGATTCAAGTTCAGCATCTGTCCCTTATGAAACTGAAAAGGTAGTTGAAAAAGAACAAAATATTAGTCTGAATATAATAGGTAAAATAGATGTTGAAAAACAGGAAAAACCGAAAGTATTAGAAGAAGAAAGTGCAGAAAAAGTTTTACCTGTGGACGAACAAGAAACACCGGATAAAGAGACTGCATCAAAGGAAACAATTGAGACTGCTAAATCTATAACCGATAAAGTAGTTGAAGATAAAAAATCAACTGCTAAGGATGTTGAAGAAGACATCATAATAAAACCTAAGAAAAAAGAACTTGAGGTAAAGGTTTTAGGGAAAATTGACCTGGGATCTATGAATCAAAGAACAAGACCCCTCAAGAAAACAAAAGAGCAAAAAGATGCTGAGCGGCAAGCCAGGTTATCCAAACAAAAGGAAACAACAAAATCCAAAGCCAAAAAAGAACCTGATGTGTTGCCAGGAGAGACAAAAGATACGGCAAAAACCGAAGCAGGTGAACTGGTTAGCGAAACTGTTAGTCAAAGTGATGATAATATAGTAAAAGAAGGTAAAAGTACAGAAATGGATGATCTGCAAACAGCAGATATAAAGAAAAAAAGAAAAAGAATTAAGAAAGATAAGGGACTTATAACATTTGAAAAAAACAGAGAAAATAAACAGGCCGCTGAATTACAGAAAGGGAAACAAAAGAAAAAGAAAAGGAAAACCGGATATAAGCATGAAATTAGTGAAGAAGATGTTCAGAAGCAAATAAAAGATACACTCGCAAGATTAACAACCAAAGGAAAATCAAAGGGAGCAAAATATCGTCGTGAAAAAAGAGATGCAGTTAGTCAGAAAATGCAGGAAGAAGTTGAAAAGCAGGAACAAGAAAAAAATATACTCAAGGTTACAGAATTTGTCACTGTAAATGAATTAGCAAGCATGATGGATGTACCTGCAAACGAAGTTATTTCAGCTTGTATGAGTCTTGGTTTATTTGTTTCCATAAATCAGAGACTTGATGCTGAAACAATGTCACTGGTTGCTGATGAATTTAACTATAAATTTGAATTTGTCAGCATTGATTTGCAGGGAACACTAAGTGAAGAAGAACAGGACAAAGATGAAGAAAGTGATTTACAACCCAGGCCACCTATTGTCACAGTGATGGGCCATGTTGACCATGGAAAAACCAAACTACTAGATTACATAAGAAATTCCAACGTTATAGCTGGTGAAGCAGGAGGTATTACACAACATATAGGCGCATATGGTGTAAGACTTGATGATGGCAGACAAATAACTTTCTTAGATACACCCGGGCATGAGGCATTTACTGCTATGAGAGCAAGGGGTGCACATCTCACTGATGTTGCCATTATTTTAGTTGCTGCTGATGATGGTGTTAAGCCGCAAACTATTGAGGCTATAAATCACGCACAGGCTGCCGGCGTTCCAATGGTATTTGCAATTAACAAGATAGATAAACCATCAGCTAATCCCGAAAAAATTAAGGAAGAACTTGCTAATATGAAAATTCTGGTTGAAGATTGGGGCGGAAAATTTCAATCACAGGAAATTTCAGCAAAAAATGGCATTAATATCGATGAACTTCTTGAGAAAGTATTACTTGAGGCAGAAATGCTTGAACTTAAAGCAAACCCGAACAAAAGAGCCATGGGAACAGTAATTGAATCCTCACTTGATAAAGGCAGAGGCTATATGACTACTATATTAGTTCAGGGCGGAAAATTAGAAGTCGGAGGCATAGTTCTTGCAGGAACCTGTTCAGGAAAAGTCAAGGCAATGTATAATGAACGCGGAAAACCTATTAAAAGTGCAGGCCCATCAACACCTGCTCTGATATTAGGACTTAATGGCGCGGCTCAGGCAGGAGATAAATTTCGTGTAATGAGAAGTGAGAAAGAGGTTAAAGAAATAGCAAATAAAAGAGAACAACTGCAAAGAGAACAAGGATTGAGAACACAAAAACATATAACCCTTGATGAAATAGGAAGAAGAATTGCCATAGGAAATTTCCAGGAACTTAATATAATTGTTAAGGCTGATGTGGACGGTTCCGTTGAAGCACTTTCTGACTCATTAATTAAGTTATCCTCTGAAGAAATTCAATTAAATATTATCCATAAGGCTGTAGGACAAATTTCAGAAGGAGATATATTGTTAGCGGCAGCTTCAAATGCAATAATTGTTGGTTTTCAGGTTCGTCCTTCAGTTCAGGCCCGAAAGCTGGCTGAAAAAGAAGAAATCGATGTCCGCTTATATTCTATTATCTATGACGCAATAGAAGAAATTAAAGCTGCAATGGAAGGAATGCTATCTCCTGATATTAAAGAAGATATTGTTGCAACACTTGAAATATTAGAAACATTTAAAATTACCAAGACCGGTACAATTGCCGGCTGTATAGTAAAAGAAGGAAAAATAAAAAGAGATACTAAAGTAAGAATCATTCGGGAGGGTATTGTTGTTTACACCGGAGAATTAGGTTCATTAAGACGATTTAAAGAAGATGTCAAAGAGGTCGCTACCGGCCTTGAATGTGGCCTTAATATTCTGAATTATAACGATATTAAAGTAAAAGATCTGGTTGAGGGATATGAAGAAACTGAAATTAGGAAAAAATTATAACCTTATTATAAAGAACCTGATAATTTATTTTTATTTTTTCTCAAAGTATATTTGCTTACCATAAACCTTCCTGCTTAATTTCTATCTTATGGATCAAAAATCAAAACATTCACAGATGATTAAGTCTGAGGCAAAACGGCTTGGTTTTGATGCATGCGGTATTGCAAAGGCAGAATATCTTAAGGAGGAAGCAACACATCTTAAATACTGGTTGGACCATAAAATGTATGGTGGCATGAAATATATGAAAAATTATTTCGATGAAAGAGTTGATCCGACTAAACTATTTAAGGGAACAAAATCAGTGATTTCAGTTATTTTAAGTTATAATACTGATAAAGTCCAGAGAGATAAAAGTGCACCGTTAATCTCAAAATATGCTTACGGAAAGGATTATCATTTCGTAATAAAAGGAAAATTAAATCAACTTTTTGAATTTATTAATACTAAAATAAGTAAAGCAAACGGTAGAGCATTTGTGGATTCTGCTCCTATGCTTGACCGTGCATGGGCTGCCAGGGCAGGTTTAGGATGGATTGGAAAAAATTCAAACCTGATTTCCCGGATACATGGTTCATTTGTTTTTATAGGTTCACTTCTTGTAGATACCGAACTTCACTATGATAAACCAGTAAAAAACTTATGCGGAAACTGCAAAAAATGCATTGAAGCTTGCCCAACAAATGCAATTATAGGTCCGAAATTAATCGATGCCCGGAAATGCATTTCTTATCTTACTATTGAACACAAACTTTCTATTCCGGAAAGGTTTAAAGGAAAATTTCAGAATTATATCTTTGGATGTGATATTTGTCAGAATATATGCCCCTGGAATGAAAAAAGTAAAAATCATGGAACTCCCTATTTCAAACCTTTACCAAAATTGCTGGAAATGACAAAAAAGGAATGGTATAATCTGGAAAAAAGTAGTTATACTGAAATTTCAGCAGATTCCCCAATAAAAAGAATTAAGTTTACTGATCTAAAAAAAAATATTGAGTATATCAGAACATCATAGATCTAAAACCCTAATCCGGTACTACTCAGAAAAATTCATATGAAAAGCTGATATTTAATTCCTGCATGTAATTGTATGCATATTACTATTGAAATAAAAACTTATTTTTTTTTAATATATTTTTTTGTAACTTAAATTTTGAATTTAAATAAAAATTCCCATGAAAAAGTTATACCTGATTTTCTTTGTTGTTTTTGTCGGGACATACTGGTTATCAAGCCAGGAACCATTAAAACATGAAAAAAAAGTCTATGTTTCTCCAGAGGGTAGAATCTTTATTCAAAAATCATTACCTATCTATTTAAGGCTTTCAACTTCACCTAAAGAGGATGCAAAATCATATTTGTTAAAAAGTGAGGTAACAAAAAAATATTCAAATCCTATGTATCTTGATACAGAGGGATATAACACATTTCGTTCACCATGGATAGTAGATACTACAACTTTGAAACCGTTATACCCAAGACAGGATATTATATTTGAAGTATATTCCGATAGTAAATCCCCAATTACTTCAATTAATTATGGTAAGGCTTCAGTATTCAAATTAAATGGAAAAGTATATATAAATATAAAAGGAGAAATAACACTTGAAGCAAATGATCAAATATCCGGAGTTGAGAATATATATTACTCAATGGATGGTTCAAATTTTCAGGTTTTTAGTACCCCGCTTATCATAAATCAGGAAAAGGAATATATGTTAAAATACTATGCGGTTGATAATGTAGGTAATGTTGAAAATTTGCACTCAGTGAACATAATATTGGACAAAACCAATCCAAAAACATCAATAAATATTTCAACAGATAAGTATGAAAATATAATTTCAGGAAGATCAAAAATTATACTGGAAGCTGAAGATTCAGGAGTTGGCATTAAGAGTGTTTTTTACAAAATTGATGAAGGGCCCGAAAAAAAATATATCACACCTTTAAGAGCAACTTATTTAAGCCAGGGGGAACATAAACTAATATATTACACATCAGATAAAGTGAATAATAATGAAAGCGAAAATGTTTTTAATTTCTATATTGACAAAACACCACCAAATATAGTACAGGAAATTATTGGCAAGAGTTTTTTTGCAGGTGGAAGGGAATACTCATCAGGAAGAAGCCAGCTTAAATTAACAACATTTGATAATAAGGCAGGAGTAAAAGACGTATTTTATTCCATTAATAATACGGAATATAAGAAATACGAAAAACCTGTTTTCCTTTCAAATGTAACAGGTAACCTGGTAATAAAGGCTTATGCTATTGATAATGTAAATAATAAAACTGAATCAGTAGAAAAAGGCAGTAAAACTAATGTTCCTTATGTTGATTTATCAGGGCCTTCTATTACTCATGGATTTTCAGGATCAACATTCATACTCAGAGATACTGTTTTTATAAGCAATACAACTAAAATTTATCTTAAAGCAACTGATACTGAATCAGGAATAAATAGAATTGAATATATAGTTGATGATAAGGAAATAAAAGTCTTTAAAGAACCTTTCTCTATTGATAAAGAAGGTCCTCATAGTGTGGAAATAACAGGTTATGATAATGTAGATAATACAAGCATAAGTAATTTTTCTGTTATTGTTGATAAAACAGGACCTGTAGTTTTTTCACGTTTTAGTGTTTTACCAAATGGCAAAGAAAATTTTGATGGAAAAATCCTTGATAACTTTCCCGGACATGTTGTTTTGTTTCTCTCCTCAACTGACAACGTAGTTGGTTTCGACAAAATGTATTATTCGATTAATGATACACCGGAAAAAAGGTATTATGGAATTATTAAATCATTTCCCGGGAAAGGCAAGTTTAATATGAAAATCAGAGCTCAGGATAAACTGGGAAATGAAACAAAAGAAGAGATTGATTTTTCTATAAGTAACTGAAACAATAACCCTATGAAGGTTAATAAACAAAACTTTCAATATACTATCTTAAGCTGGTATCTAATCCTCAACCTTGGATTCCTGATTATAAATTGTGCAAATTCACAGCCTCAGGTTGATAATTATAAAGAACTTCGCGAAAATATGGTAAAAACACAGATTAAATCCAGGGGGATTACTGATAAAGAGGTTCTTAAGGCAATGAGTAAAGTGGAACGTCATTTATTTGTGCCGAATATGTATATTAATCACGCATACGGTGACTTTCCGCTGCCGATTGGTTATGGACAAACTATATCACAACCTTATATAGTTGCATTTATGACTGAGATTTTGATGCTTGATGAAAACTCCAGTGTTTTGGAAATAGGTACTGGTTCAGGATATCAGGCTGCAATACTTGCAGAAATTTGTGATTCTGTGTATTCAATTGAAATCGTTGAAGAACTTGGAATTAGAGCAAAGAAATTATTTGAAAGACTTAAGTTTTCAAATATTAAAATTAAAATTGGTGATGGATACGAAGGATGGTATGAACATAGCCCCTTTGATGCAATTATTGTTACATGCGCTCCCACCCATATCCCTGAACCTTTAAAGGAACAGTTAGCTGAAGGTGGAAGAATGATTATACCGGTAGGAGAAAAATATGTGCAGGAACTGGTATTATTAACAAAACAAAAGGGGAAGTTAAAACAAAAATCCGTACTACCGGTTAGATTTGTACCTATGGTTGATGAAAAAGACTGGACATACTAATCTCAGATAAAATAAAAAGGGGCTGTAATAAAAG
>CBFCXR010000014.1:0-28440 GCA_965602045.1 uncultured Bacteroidales bacterium
AGGGTATTAATATAAAATTATCTATAAACATTCAAGCAAAATTATAAAATCTTTTTCATCTTATATCAATAATAACGAAAACATACTTTTTTTATAACCATTTTAAAATATCAATCTATAAAGTTTTAGCTACATTTATAATTGATTAATATGCATATTACCTATCAACCTTCGTGGTCAACATAAAAATAAAAACATCACTAATAAAACCAATGCCTGACAATTGCTTTATTATTTCCTTATTTTTATACTCAATTCCAAAAATAAAAATACATTATTTATTGTATGATTGATACTATAATATTTGATAATGAAGGTATAGTAATAGATACTGAACATATTTGGGATAAGGAACAGGAGATATTTCTCGGGAGGAGAGGTATATGTTATAGAAGAAGTGAAACTAAGCATTTACTTGGTGGCAGAAGCATTGCAGAAGGTGCAAAAATATTAAAAAAGAAGTTTAATTTATATGAAGATGATACTGTATTATCTAATGAAAGGTTTTTAATAGTAAAAGATTTATTTAATACAGAAGTTAAGTTCATCAAGGGATTTATGGATTTTTATGAAAGAATCCGAAATAAGTTTAAAACATGTATTGCTACATCAATGAACGAGGATTTGCTAAGCATTGTTGATCAGAAACTTTCTTTAAAGGAATTATTCAACGGACATGTTTACTCGTTAAAACATGTTGGATTCAAATCAAAACCTAATCCTGATATTTTTTTATACACTGCAGAAAAGGTAAAATCGAAACCTGAAACTTGTATAGTATTTGAAGATTCCCCAATTGGAATAACAGCTGCAATAGTGGCGGGAATGAAATGCATTGGACTGGCGACAACCTATACAAAAAGAAAACTAAAGAAAGCCAATTTTGTTTATAATTCTTTTTCTGATATTAGTGCCGATACACTCGACTTAATGGGATAAATCAAGTATTAATTGAGGGAGATTCGCTAAAAATAAGATTCAATTAAAAATCAATCTCTCGGAACTGTAACCTTTAGTATAAAGAACTGGTTATCATTATCAATTTTTAAAAATTGATAAACATACTTTTCGCCTGTCTTACGCAGCATGTCAATAAGTCCGAGCCCTGCACCTCCTTTGGTAGAAAAATCTCCATCGATTATTGATGACTTGTGCAATTTTGATAATTCATCTCTGTTTAACTTATTAAGATGCTCTATAGTTTTTTCCAGCTCTTTAGCTTTTTTTATACTCACAATATTCCCGGTAATGATATAATAATAATTTTCTCTCTCACCAACTACGAAGACACCGTTCCCAATTCCATCATCATCGAAATCATCAGAATGTCTTGTAATATTTTGCAGGCATTCTACTATAACATGAAAAACTTTGCGTTTAACTGATACGTTTCTGCATGTACTGGCAATTTTAGCTTCAGCCATAGATGTGAAAAGCATCAGAATATCATGATTAAGTTTCCCTTTATATACTACAGGGAACCCATGTGCTACCATTTCGTCGGAAAGCATAGTTTGAACAAAAATCAGATCTCTGTCCATTTATTCAGAATAAAATTGATACTATTATTATATGCAGATTGAATAAAGATATGTCATATTAACAAAAAAATCTTAATAAATAATCATTTACTTACTGAAGTTTAGAAATTATGCTATTATGATTGTTTAAATTTATATATAAGTTAAACATTTTAAGTATAAGCCCAAACGATTTTAAGATAAATATTCATCAAAACCTAAGTATTATAAAAATGTTTTTTTAGAATATATTTATAAACTTCTTTATTTAAAAAATGTTTTATGTTCTTTCCTTTTTCTAATGATGCCCTGATAAAACTTGAAGAAATTTCTATTATTGGTGCATCAACAACTTTAATATTTTTATGTTCAGTTAAGTTAATATTTTCAAATCCACGTCTCGGATAGATGTAACGTTGATAATTTCCAGCTATTTCTTTATGATTTTTCCATTTATGAAATGTATGTAATCCATCGGAACCCATTATTAAAACAAATTCGTAATCAGGATGTCTTTCTTTTAAATATGTTAATGTGTCAATTGTATAAGATGGCTTGGGAAGATTAAACTCAATATCACAAATTCTAAAATTTTCATCCTCAGTAATTGCCCTTTTTAGTAATTCGTAACGGTCATAATCCTCAAGTAATGCTGTTTTCTTTTTCAAAGGATTTTGCGGACTAATAACAAACCAAAGCTCTCCGATATCAGTAAATTCAGCAATATAATTAGCAATAGCCAGATGGCCTATATGAACAGGATTAAATGATCCGAAGTAAAGGCCGGTTTTCATTACAAAAAGATTAATTAAAGATAAAATCTCTAACTGCTTTTTCAGCTTCTTTCAATGCTTTATCTAAATCTTCATTGACAATAATTAAATCAAACTTTTTCGAGAATTTAAGTTCATACTGTGCTTTTTGTAATCTTCTTTTAATTTTTTCTTCAGAGTCGGAACCACGGAATCCCAATCGATTGCTAAGTTCTTCAATTGAAGGAGGCATAATAAAGATAGCCAGGGCATCATTTCCAAATTGACTTTTTATATTAATTCCACCCCTGACATCAATATCAAAGATTATGTTGCTATTACCTGTTTTAATTCTGTCTATTTCACTTCTTAAGGTTCCATAATAATGATTTTTATATACTTCTTCCCATTCAATAAATGCATCATCTTCAATCTTAGCCTGAAAATCATCAACCGAAAGAAAATAATAATCCTTGTTATCAACTTCTCCGTCTCTCTTTTTACGGGTGCATGCAGAAATTGAAAATTCAAGTTTCAGATCTTTAATACCAAGCAGATGTCTGACTATAGTAGTTTTGCCAGCTCCTGATGGAGCAGAAAAAATAATAAGTTTACCAGCCATATATTTATGTTTTAGAGAATATTCATTAATTGTTCCTTAATTTTTTCAAGTTCATCTTTCATCATTACAACTAATTTTTGGATCTCAAAATCATTGGCTTTTGAACCCAGGGTATTGATCTCTCTTCCTGCTTCCTGAGCTATAAAGCCAAGTTTTTTACCAACTGTATTTCCCTTATTTTCATTCAATACCTGTACAAAATAATGACAATGATTTTTTAATCTTATCTTTTCTTCAGTTATATCAAGTTTCTCAAGATAATAAATTAATTCCTGTTCCAATCTTGTATGATCAATGTTTTTCTTATCGATAAATTCATTTAAGTTACTATTAATTCTCTTTTTAATATTTTCAACTCTTTGTGGTTCAAAATTTTCGATCTGTTTCAGGTAGGCCTCTATTAAAGTAATGCGTTTTATTAAGTCTTTACCTAATACTGCCCCTTCTTTTTCTCTGAAACTGTTTAGTTCATCAATAGCTTTAATGAAAGAGTCCCGGATAATTTTCCATTCTTCAGCTTTAAGTTCTTCAGTATCAGTTTTAAGTACATCAGGCAATCGCATGATAACTTGCATTAAAGGCTCTGAGTTATTAATATCCAAATCTTTACTAATAGATTGTAACTGCCGGTAGTATTTTTTTATTACATCCGTATTAATTAATGATGCAATGTCCTTACCCGTATATTCAACTGTTATAGTTAATTCTAATTTCCCCCGTATTATCCTGTTTGATAATTCATTTCTTAATTCCAGATCTTTTTCGCGATAAATATTCGGAAGTTTACTATGAATATCAAGTTGTTTACTATTTAATGATTTTAATTCTATAGAAACACTCTTATTTGCGATAACACATTTGGCTCTTCCAAAGCCGGTCATTGATTTGATCATCTTCTAATATAATATCTTTATTAAGTTAAATTTTATCCGGCGTTAGTAACAAAGTTAATAAAAATTCATTTATTCTATTACTGAAGCGCTTACTGCAAGATTTGTGTCTTCCACTTTCCTGACTATTACTTTTGATTTCCATCTGCCTGACAGATAATAAAGATATGAGAATAACATCCCCGTAAACCATGATGCCGGGGCTGACCACCATATTCCGTCAGTCCCGATAAATTTTGACAGAATAACCGCTAAAGGTAATCGTATTACCCATAATGCAACCAGAGTAATAAACATCGGGATAAGGGTATCGCCAGCGCCACGCATCACTCCGTTAAACGTAAACATTGTGCTGAAGAATAAGTAAAAAGAACCAACAATAATCAGATATTCGGTACCAACACGGATTACTTCCGTACTGTCAGTGAAAAGGTGCATCAATAAATTGCGAAATACTACAATCATAATAGTAATAACAAAGGATAATACTGAAGCCATAATTAATGTAGCTCTCATGCCTGCTTTTACTCTGTTCGTTTTTGAGGCTCCCAGATTTTGTCCGACAAATGCAGCAAGGGCTTGGCTAAGACTCATTGCAGGAAGCATAGCAATATTATTTATTGTACCGGCGGCCGAGTAAGCCGAAGTCACTTCTGTCCCAAATTCATTAACTATTCTGTACAGGGCTATCATACCAATTGCCACAAAAGTATGCTGAAATCCTGCCGGGACACCTATTTTTACGCTATGATAAAATATCTTTCTGTCAAATTTTAATCTGAGGAAATTTATATTTATTAATTTATGTGTTTTATTAAGATATAATATCGCAGTTAAGAATGCCCCAAAGTGGGATATAATAGTTGCAAATGCAGCCCCGCTAATACCCCACTTCAATACAATCACAAATAACAAGTCAAGTATTACATTAAATACTGATGCAATAATCAGAAAGTATAAAGGTGTCTTTGAATCACCTAAGCCCCTGAGAATTGCGCTGGTTCCATTAAAACCAAAGAAAACAATTATACCGGAAGAAATAATAATAAAATATGTTTTAGCCTGGGGAATAACCTCTTCAGGAAGCATGGTAAGCCTGAAAATACTCTCACTTAATAAAATACCAGCAACAGATAAAATAATTGATGCGATAAAGAAAAAAATATAAAGTGTGCTTATTGCCTTCTTCACATTATTATAGTCCTTAGCACCAAAATATTGAGCAATAACAATAGTACCACCTGAAGCTATGCCAATACTAAATGACACCAATGCAAAAAGAATGGGGTATGACGCTCCAACAGCAGCCAGGGCTTCGTCACCAATTGCCTGACCTACAATAATTCGATCAGTTACGTTATATAATTGCTGAAACAAATTCCCAAGAAGCATCGGAGTTGCAAACCTGAGTATCACACTTCCTTCATTACCAGTTGTTAAATCTTTCATTAAGGCCTGTAAACTAAAAAGAATCCAAAGGTCATTATTTAAATGTAAATCACAAAATAATATTTACGATTAACATAATCTTATATTAATATAGATACACAAATTCACAATGCTGGTCCAAAAGCACATTTTACGTCATTGCGAGTTTATGAAGCAATCCGCAACTTATTGATTTATAAAATACAGATTGCTTCACTTCGTTTGCAATGACGATTGATTCTGGTTTTTGGGCCACCCCCGGGGATAAGTAACGTAAAAGATTGAAAGAGTTATTAACTAAATATTTCGCCTTTAAGAAATTAATTTTAACTTATTCAGTTAAATTTGACTAAAAATGAAATACTTTTAACTTTTAACTTTTCTTTAGCTTATGGAAAGACATGATCGATCAAAAACAAAAATTATTGCGACAATAGGTCCGGCAAGTAGTTCAAAAGACGTTTTAAGAAAATTATTTATGGAAGGAATAGATGTGTGCAGATTAAATTTTTCTCATGGAACACATTCGGAGCATTTAAATGTTATTAATACTATTCATGAATTGAACGAGGAACTAAATAGTAATGTTGCTATTATGGCCGATTTGCAAGGGCCAAAAATAAGAATAGGTAATGTAAAAAATAACTCAATCGAGCTAAACAAAAATGAAGAAATATTTTTCTTTACTCAGGAAGGTACAAGTGACAATAATAAATTATATATAGGTTACAAGGAATTTTCCAGGGATGTTAAAGAAGGTGAAACAATTCTTATTGATGATGGAAAAATAGAATTAAAGGTTTTAGAAACAAACAGGAAAGACAAAGTCAAAGCCAAGGTAATCCATGGAGGCATTTTATCATCAAATAAGGGTGTAAATCTTCCGGACACAAAAATTTCTCTTCCCAGTTTGACAAGTAAAGATGTTAATGATGTAAACTTTATTTTAGATCATGATATAGATTGGCTTGCACTTTCTTTTGTTAGATCATCTGTTGATATCGCTGATTTGAAAAAAATAATAAAGAAAAAGAAAAAAAATATTAAGGTTATAGCTAAAATTGAAAAACCTGAAGCGTTAGAGGAAATTGATAATATAATTGACGTTTCTGACGGTATAATGGTTGCAAGGGGAGATCTGGGAGTTGAAGTGTCTTTTGATCATGTTCCTCTGATTCAAAAACAAATAGTAAATAAATGTATTAAAAGTTCAAAACCGGTTATCATAGCAACTCAGATGCTTGAAAGCATGATTTTTAATTTCAGGCCAACCAGGGCTGAGGCTAATGATGTAGCTAATGCAGTTTTTGATGGTGCTGACACACTTATGTTAAGCGGGGAGACATCAATAGGCAAATATCCAATTTCTGCTATTAATGCTATGCAAAGAGTCATCGATTATGCTGAAGGAAAAGAATTTGTTTTAAAACATGAACATATACCTGATTGCAAATCAGTATCATACCTACCTGAATCCATTTGTTATAATGCTTGCAGGATGGCTGATTTAACAAATGCAAAAGCAATAATTACTTTTACATATTCAGGTGCAACTGCATATAAAATATCAAGCCACAGACCTAAAGCAAATATTTATGCTTTCACATCTAATAAAAGTTTGGTGAAAAAATTGTCTTTGGTTTGGGGGATAAAAGCGTTTTACCTGGATCATAGAACGCATATTAATGATGCTATTGATAGTACTCTGAAAATATTGAAAGATAAAG
Source organism: uncultured Bacteroidales bacterium (assembly GCA_965602045.1). Classification (GTDB taxonomy): domain Bacteria; phylum Bacteroidota; class Bacteroidia; order Bacteroidales; family UBA10428. The sequence continues at coordinate 6,940 of CBFCXR010000014.1, forward strand.
GTTATATAAAAGATGATGATGTTGCAGTACATGTAGGAAGCATTCCTGTAATAAAAAGGGGTAATACGAATATGATGAAGATTAGCTACGTTAGATGAACACTCATTAAAATAACACAAAGTCTGAGAAGATGCTCAGGTAAACAGGTTTTGGGGGCCTGATAACTAAATTTAACTTTTTTAAAAATTTAATCAGCATGAGCCATGAAAGCGATGCTTTTACATGAAATATGTGATTTAAACAAAAACTATCAGCCTTTGAAATTAGCTGATATACCAAATCCGGTAATAGGGAAAAATGAGGTTTTAATAAAAGTTAAAACCTGCGGAGTATGTCATACGGAATTAGATGAGATTGAAGGAAGAACGCCCCCGGATAAATTTCCGATAATATTAGGGCATCAGGTTGTTGGAATTATTGAGGATGTATATGATGAGCACAGCAATATAAAGATCGGGGATAGAGTAGGAGTGGCATGGATATATACATCGTGCGGGAAGTGTAAATATTGTTTATCAGGACAGGAAAATCTGTGTTATGATTTTAAGGCAACAGGAAGGGATGTTAATGGAGGTTACGCAGAATATATGGTAGCTGATAAAGATTTTATATATAATATCCCTGAAACATTTTCTGATGCCGAAGCTGCGCCCTTATTATGTGCCGGGGCTATAGGATATCGTTCATTAAAACTTTCATCCATAAAAAACGGAGAATCTTTAGGTTTAACAGGATTTGGCGCATCCGCTCACCTTGTAATTAAAATGGTGAGACACAAGTATCCTGATACTAAAATATACGTTTTCGCAAGAAGCGTCAAAGAAAGAGATTTTGCCAGGCAATTAGGGGCAGAATGGACAGGTGATACTTCAGACAAATCACCTGATTATCTTGATTGTATAATAGATACCACACCTGTATGGAAACCAATGGTCGAAGCTCTTGCCAATTTAAATCCGGGAGGAAGGCTGATAATAAATGCAATAAGAAAAGAAAACTTTGATAAAGAATATCTGCAAAGATTAAGTTATCACAAACATTTATGGATGGAGAAAGAAATTAAAAGTGTGGCAAATGTTGAACGTTGTGATGTAATGGAGTTTTTGGAAATCGCTTCACAAATACCAATCAAGCCTGAAATTCAGGAATATCAGCTTGAAGAGGCTAACAAGGCTCTTACTGAAATTAAGCAAAGAAAGATTAAAGGCGCAAAGGTTCTGATAATAAATAAATAAGTTTTTTGGAGTAAATGTTTTCCTTAATGTATGTATTAATAAATAATATTTTGTAACTTACATATAGGATAAAGGTCATTGCTTAAATTATGAGTGATATGAATAAGCTTTCGTATAACGAGCTTGAAGAGAAAGTTGTGAGGCTTGAGGAAGAGCTCCATAACATAAAACAATTCGAAAATCAAAAATCATATTCTGAATTAATTGCTGAGTTGAATGAATTAAAACAAAAAAATAAAAAATTATCAGAATTTGAAATTAAATTGCCAGAGCAAAATGATGAAGCTATTATCGAAAATAATAGTACAGAAGGAATAAATGCTCAGGAATTTCGCATTATTGAACATTTTTTTTATGGTGTTTATGTCCTTAAATTAGAAGGTTCTCCAGCCAGTAAAATCCTTAGATTAATTTATGCTAATCCGGCATCTGAACTAATTACAGGTGTCAAAAAAGATGATATTATTAATAAGACTATTAGAGAAAGCTTTCCTGAATTTGAAAAAAATGGGATTATCAAATTACTGGATAAAGTGATAAAGACCAGAAAATCTTCAGAATTAAAAGAAATATATTATAGTAATGAAAATACCGGGCCGCGATTTTTTTCGGTGAAAGCTTTTCCTCTAAGTAAGAATTACTTTGGAATATCATTTGAGAACATTACAAAAAGAAAGAGCATTCAAAATGCATTGAAAGAAAGTGAAGGACGATTTAGGTCGATTTTAAATAATGCCAATTCAGTAATTTATTTAAAAGACCTTACGGGGAGATATTTATTAGTAAACAAACAATTTGAAGTATTATTCAGGCAAAATAATATTGAGGTTATTGGTAAATCCGATTATGATATATTTCCTAAAGAGTATGCAGATAAGATTGTAAATAGCGATACAGATGTAATTAATAATAAAACAACTTTAAGTATTGAAGAAATTGTGTCGGTTAATGGTAATTCATATACTTTACTTTCAAGCAAATTTCCTATTTATGATAATGAAAAAAATATATTCGCTATTTGTTGCATTTCTACTGATATTACTGACAGGAAAAAAGCCGAAGATGAGTTGAGTAAGATATTTAACCTGTCAACAGATTTAATTTGTATTACAACCCTTGATGGGCATTTCTTAAAAGTAAATCCTGCATTTGAAAGGGTCCTCGGATATTCACAGGAGGGATTTTTAAAAAAATCGCTTTTTGATTTCCTTCACCCTGACGATATAAAAAGAACTATTGATACCGTTAATGAAAAAATTAAAAACAATGTAAATACCATCATGCTGGAAAACCGGTACCGTTGTAAAGATGGTTCTTATAAGTGGTTTTCATGGATTTCGCAACCATTAGTTGACAAAAATATTGCATTTTCTATTGCCCGGGATATTACTACTCAAAAATTTTATGAAAAGGAATTAATAAGAGCAAAAGAAAAAGCAGAAGAAAGCGACCGGTTAAAAACAGCCTTTTTAGCGAATATGAGCCATGAAATCAGGACTCCTATGAATGGCATACTTGGCTTTACTAAAATGATTGATAATAAAGGTTTATCAGATGAAAAAAGAAAACAATTTATAGAGTATATACATTCCAGTGGCAATCAATTATTAACAATCATTAATGATATTATTGATATATCAAAAATTGAAGCTGGCCAGCTGAAATTTATTAAAAGTGATGTTAATTTAAATAAATTAATAGATGATCTGTTTACTCGATTTGAATCTGAAAAGTCAGCACAAAACATAAGTGATCTAAAACTCCAATGTTCAAAGGGATTTAGTAATGATAAATCTTTTATATTTATTGATGAAGCAAGGCTTAAACAAGTAATTTCAAATCTTTTATATAATGCTATAAAATTCACTGATAAAGGTATAGTGCAATTTGGTTATAAGCTTAAAGACAATTCTAACCTGTTGTTTTATGTGAAAGATACAGGTATTGGGATATCCAAGGATAAACAAAACATAATTTTTGAAAGATTCAGACAGGAAGATGAATCCTTTACCAGAAAATTTGGGGGAACCGGACTTGGTCTCGCAATATCCAAAAGTATTATCGAATTAATGGGTGGACAAATATGGGTTGATTCAAGAAAAAACAAAGGTGCTGCTTTTTATATTTTACTACCATATGAACCATCAAAAATAGTCTGTGAAAATTCAAATTTATATAATGCTGAAATGGAATATAACTGGAAGGACAAAACAATACTTGTTGTTGAAGATGATTTGATGGGTAGTGAGTATTTGAAAGAGATAATGGAACACACTCAGATAAACATATTACTTGCTGAAAATGGCATAGATGGCATTGAAATGTGTAAAAATAAACCGGAGATAAATGTGATTTTAATGGATCTTAGATTACCAAAAATGGATGGATATACTGCAATCACAGAAATAAGAAAAATCCGTCCTAAGATTCCCATAATTGTTCAAACTGCAAATGCAATGCCAGAAGATAAATTAAGAGCCGAAAAGGCGGGTAGTAATGATTTTCTTACAAAGCCATTAAATAGAATAGAATTGTTAAAAACGATAAACAATTTTTTTTAAAATTTTATTTTTCCCGGAGGTAATTTTAGTATTTATTTGATAAAAAATTCCAGCATGGTTTTTCCTTCAATTGAAGCAGATAACTGATCTCCAATCTTCACTGGCCCTACTCCAGGTGGAGTGCCTGTAAAAATTAAATCGCCCATTTTAAAAGTTACAAATCGTGAAATGTATGCAATCAATTCGTCAAATGAAAAAATCAGATCTTTGGTATTTCCTTTCTGGACAGTTTTTCCATTGATATTCAATTGAAAATTAATTGCATTTAAATTTGGCAACTTTTCTTTTTTAATAAATTTACTTACGGGAGCAGAACCATCAAATGCTTTTGATATTTCCCATGGATTACCTTGTTTAATAGCTTTTCTTTGTAAATCACGTGCTGTAAAATCAATTCCTATTCCCAATTCATTGTAATAACGATAGGCATACTTTTCATCTATGTTTCTTCCTAAACGGCATATTTTAAGGACAATTTCAACTTCGTGATGTAATTCAGATGAAAAGTCAGGTAGAAAAAAGGGCCTGTTATTTCTTATTATGGCTGAATCAGGCTTCATGAAAAACACCGGTTCCTCAGGAATGGGGTGATTTAACTCCTTTGCGTGAGCTGCATAGTTTCTGCCAATACAAAATATCTTCATATCCTTGTTCCCTTTAGCTACTTTAGTGCACCCCGTAATTTTATTATTGTCAGAATTTTTTTTGTATATGACGGAAAATCATTGTTAATCATCCAACTATAGTATGCAGGGTCCTTTTTAAATACATCTTCAACCTTTTGCCCCTTATATTTCCCAAAATTAAATATTTCTTCTTCCTGTTCATTGTATATTATTCTTCCGACAAAGTCAACGTTTCTGTTATGGCTTGAATATTCTGCCAGTTGATCAATTTCATTTGATAAATCAGGGTACTTTTCAAGCTGTGCTTTCAGTATTTCATATGTTGCTTTGGTATCTGCTTCAGCGCTATGAGCTTTCTCAAGATCCTTATTACAATAAAATTTATATGCCGCACTCAATGTTCTCTGTTCTTTCTTGTGAAAAATTACCTGCACATCAATAAATTTTCTTTTCTTTAGATCAATATCAACTCCTGATCTAATAAATTCTTCTGCAAGAAGAGGTATATCAAATTTATTGGAATTATAACCTGCTAAATCACATCCTTCCAATGTTTTGGACAATGTTTTTGCTATTTCTGAGAATGTAGGGGAATCCTTTACATCTTCGTCAGTTATTCCATGAATTTTCGTTGAGTTCAAAGGAATAGGTATTGTCGGATTTATTTTAAATGTTCTTAATTCTTCATCGCCGTTAGGCCATATTTTAAAGTATGAGAGTTCAACAATTCTGTCCGTAATAATATTAATTCCGGTAGTTTCCAGATCAAAAAATATCAATGGATTTTTTAATTTGAGTTCCATGTAGCAGTATTAAGGGAACAGGAAAATGAGTTACGTATAAACTTGCTCTTTTAAGGATTAAAAATTAAGCATTTATCATCATTGGCATAAGTAACATCAACACATCTTCATCATCGTTGTCCTTTTGCACAGGAAGAAATAATCCGGCTCTTGACGGATCAGAAAGTTCAATCACAACTTCCGGGGATTTAAGATTAGCTAATATTTCGATTAAAAACAGTGACTTGAAACCAATTTCCATATCATCTCCTTCATACTGACATGATAGTCTTTCATAGGCTGAAATTGAAAAATCAATATCTTGTGCAGAAACCGTTAATTGATTTCCCTTTAGTTTCAATTTAACTAAGTTACTTGCCTGGTTAGAAAACACTGATACACGTTTAAGAGTATTTAATAATTTAAGTCTGTCAATTATTAACTTATTTGTATTATCAGTTGGTATTACTGAATTATAGCTTGGATAATTTCCTTCTACCAGTCTGCAAACCAGTTTATAATTCTGTAAAGCAATAAATGCATTTTTGTCGTCGAATTCTATCATTATCTGACCGTCTATATCCTTTGAAATAATATTCTTAAGCAAGTTGGCTGGCTTTTTTGGAAGAATAAATGATGAGTTTATATCGGTTTTTGAGTCTTTCCTTTTATATCGCACAAGTTTATGAGCGTCGGAAGCTACAAAAGTTATATTGTCCGGTGTTAATTCAAAAAATATTCCATTCATTACCGGACGCAGCTCATCGTCAGCAGTAGCAAAAAAAGTATTATTCAAACCATTTGCAAGCACTTCATAGCTAATTTGAAAGTTTGACTTTTTATCATCTTTAATTTGTGGTATCTGAGGGAAATCAGTACCTTTTTGACCCATTATTGTGAACTGGCCATTTTCAGTACTAATTACAATCGAAAGTCTCTCAATATTAATATCAAATGTCAGAGGTTGATCCGGAAACTCTTTAAGTGATTCGGTTAACAGCCGGGCAGGTATAGCAATACTGCCGGATTCATCAACATTTTCCAGCTCCATCTTTGTCATCATCGTGGTTTCCAAATCAGAAGCCGTAATTTCCAATTCCTTTTTCCTTAAATTGAAAAGAAAATTATCGAGTATCGGTAAGGTGTTTTTTGGATTTATTACTTTGTTAACTGATTGTAAATGATTCAGAAGATCGACGCTTGATACTACGAATTTCATTTATAAAAATTTTAAATATTTATTACAATTGATTGAAGTAAAACTTTTTTTTATTGTGGTATCAATATTACAAAAAAAATGTTATTTCTAAACCTGAAGATAATTATTTTTTTATAAAATAGTTAATATCCTTAAGTATAGGATCAAAATCAACATATTTCAGCTCTATCATTTTAGAGCCACCATTTAATAAACCATAAAAATAGTCAATGTCATACTTTGAATTCACCTGTGTATCTTTATCCGAATATTTTCGATATCCTTTCAGGACGCTGGTTACATTATCATTATTCTTAATTGAGATTGTTACAAATGGGGCATCTTCTTTTAGTTTATACGAATATGGGTTATGTAAAAAAGTGAATTTGATATTAGTGAAAAAGTTAAGATAATCTGAAACATTAGCATAGATGAATTCATTTATTAACTGGTTACTATCAGGATGCTTTAAGCTTAACTTACCTCTATCCGGTTTTATTATCTGAAAGGAATTTTCTGGTTTATCAGGATACTCAATTTTTATACTTCCAATATCATTTGGCATATAATTGAAAAGTGTGTTATCGCACCATATTTGCTCATTAAGCGGGAATAACCTATCCATATTATAGCCGGGATATCCTTTAATTTTCATAAGAAATGGTGACTGGGTTTGTTCCAGCATCATGTATGTTCCTTCAACTCCTGATGTATCATGATATACTAATATAGACTTTAACAGTTTCCTGTTACCATAGATTTCAATTTTTTTAGAATCAGTATTTAATTTATTGATTATGCGGATTTGATTTTTGTGCGATACCGGTGACCTGACTTCAAACCTGGATAAACTATTTAAAAAAAAACTTATAGCTGCTGGCCTGGCTTTATAAGTTCCGTTTATTCTCCAGTTGTTGATTTCTTTCTCAAGTGAAATTTTGTTTTCTGCTTTAGAAATAATGATTTTGTTAATTTGTTCGATATTTTCAATGGAGAAATCACTAATCCTGCTTTTTAAGGTACTTTTCTTATTGCTGAAAAACAGGAGCATGGCAAAAACAAGAAGTAAAAAGAATAATATAACTAATATTTTTTGGCTTTTCATTATATCAAGGTACTTATTAGTTTAGATTGCAACTTAAGATGTATACTTTAGCTTTCTTATATAATTATAAATTATTCCAAAGAGTATTATAATTATAATAGGAACCATTGTATTAATTAATATCCATTTTGTTCTTTCATCATTTATCTTAGCTCTGTCTAACAAACGAAGTTTAATTTCTTTTGACCTTATATTTATTAGTCCGGTATTATCTGTTAAATAGTGTATGGCATTTAAAATAAAATTTTTATTTCCAAAAGTCTGTTTTGTATTTCTGTCAAATCCCAAAGGTAAGATCAGTGTACCTTTTGCTGTTCTTTTAGTATCATTTCTTATTATATCCCCATCAGATATTACTATCATTTTGTTTTCAATGCTGCTTTCTTTGAAATCCGGCATGTTATCCGGGTAATATTCTGTTAGGATTCTGTTTTTAAATGCAGATTCGAACTGTCCTTCAAGTAGTACTGCTACTGGCTGATATGAATTATTAAAATCCTCTTTATTCACATCTTTACCAATATCTTCGAGCTTAATCATTGCCGGTGCTTCGATTAAATTTGAATTCTCCGAGGATTTTAATAATACTATTTTTTTTATCGATTTTCTCGCAGCAATTGTATCAATTGGATTTATAAATTCGGTCTTGATCATATTTATACTTTTTGTAATAGGATGAGTTGCCGGACAAGATATTAAAGGAAAATATAACCAGGGTGCTGGAATAAATTTAGGATTATTTCCAATTAGCGCAACATTTACCAGTAGTATATTACACTGAATATCCTGAATAAGTTTAGGATTTAGCCTCACTCCATACCTGAAAAGCAGATCTTCAATATTAAGATTATTTGCCATGGCTACAGTAGTGCCATTTACTAAACTGTCAAGACTAACTTCAACAGCATCAATAATCCACATTACTTTTCCCCCGTTCATAATATATTGATCAATAACAAATTTATCCTGTTCACTGAATCGTTTAGTAGGTTTGGCAATAATAATTGCTTTGTATTTATCTAAAATTCCGGGATTTCCCCCGATTTTTCCTCTGTCAACCTGAAAATAATTGGCGAGTTCTTTTGTGATATCACCGACATTAAATTCATTCAGTTCTCCATGACCTTCAATAAATGCAATTTTTTCGATAACACGGTTAGTAATATTTCTTATTTCACTAATAAATGCATATTCTAAATTCTGGATAGAGTTATTTATGCTTTCCTCATCATTCAAGCCTGGATTATTCTTCAAAAGGTTTACCGGCAATTCAATATCTTTATAAGTAATTAGAACACCCGGGAATACAAGTTGCTCATAAGTTCCTCCTTCTTTGTCTTTTGAAATGATATTTTCAGGATTAAGTCCTTTATTATAGAGTTCATTGATTACATCATTTCTTATTCTGGGATTTGCATTATCAAATGGATTAATAAGTTCATATTCAAGATTATCTTTTGCTAATACTTTAAATTCGTCTAATATTTCCATGATACTTTTCTGCATTTTTTTGAATGGAACATTGAGCTTTCCATCAAGGTATATTTTTATATACACTATATCATCCAGGTTTCGAAGTAATTTCCTGGTTAAAGGTGAGAGTGTATATCTTTTTTCAGAAGTAAGGTCGATCCGGTAAAAGAAGAAAGTTGATATGTATGTTATTAATACAATACTTAAAATCAACAAAGTTAACTGGCTGATATTTTGCTTTTTTCTTTTACTCCAGCTCATATTTAAAGACTATAAATTATAGATTGCAAATTTTAATTAATTTTTAAAAATCTCTTACCAATGTCTGCTCTGCAATTTTGTTTTAGTAATTAAAATAAATATGCTTATCAATGCTAAAAAATAAACAACATCACGTGTATCAATCACTCCTCTGCTTATTGATTTATAATGCTCATTTATCCCAAGGCCTAAAATAAATGTATCTATTCTATAAAAGATGTTGATACGACTAATGAATTCAAGTCCTATAAAGAAAAAGAATGAGAGAGATGCAGCAATTATAAATGAAATAATCATATTATCTGTTATTGATGATGCAAATATTCCAAAACTAACATAAGCTGCGGCTAAAAAGAATAATCCTGTAAATGACCCCAGGGTGCCACCTGTATCAATATTGCCTACCGGATTACCTAATAAATAAACTGATATAAAATATATCAGGCAAGGTAATAAAGCGAATACTGCCAGCGTTAGTGTAGCAAAATATTTAGCAAGAATAATATGTAAATCATTTAAAGGCCGGGTCAATAAAAGGTCTAGTGTCCCTGATTTTTTTTCTTCGGCAAACATTAACATGGTGGTTGCGGGAATAAGAAATAAAAACACCCAGGGTGCAATTGTAAACAATACATCAATACTTGCATAACCTCTATCAAGAATATTAAATAAACCAATATTAAATTTTGCTATAAGCGTTTCTCCGGGAATAATCCACATTGAAAAACCGTTAATAAGCAGAAAAACCGAAATGACTAAATAACCTGTGAAGCTGCTGAAAAATCTATTAATTTCTTTCTTATATAATGAAAACATGTTTATATTCTGTAGTTTAAATATTACTGCATTCTATTATCCGTTAATAGTACATCTGGCATCAGTATTTCCTTGTATCAAATTCGAATCCAAAGATAAGTATTAATAGTGTAGTTTCAGTATTGTGATTCTTCATAATATTAAACAGGAACCGAAAAATCAGTTTATATTTGTTTTTTATTGATAATCAATCTATGAAATTAAGGTCAATAAAAATAATGTTATTATCAGTTGGTTTCCTGGTTATTCAGGTAAATACTTCTGCAATTGACATCAAAGAAACATTTAATAACATCTATATTAATACCAAAGTTCATTACGGTTTTATTGTTCCCCATCATGAATCGATTACATATTTGCTTGAAAAACATATACCGGGATTTGAATTAGAGATTAGCAGGCCAGCATACGGTAAACATATTTGGGAACAGCTATACAGATATCCCAGAACTGGTATTGGTTATTTTTTTTGCGACTATGGTAATCCGGAAGTATTGGGCCAGGCACATGCATTATACGGTTTTATAAATATTCCTGTGATTAAAAAGGGCGATAATTTTTATTTGTTAAATTATGAGATATCGTTTGGTGTATCATATTTAACAAAAAAGTTTGATGTTCGGGAAAATCATTTAAATACAGTAGTGGGAGCAAACCTGAATGTTTATTTCAGGTTAGGGCTCGATACTAAAATACCATTATCAAAGAAGCTGGAGTTAACAGGAGAAGTTGGATTTTCACATTGTTCCAATGGAAAGTGGAGATCCCCTAATTATGGATTAAATGTAATTACAGGATCATTAGGATTGAATTATTTTTTAAGTAACACAAATAAGGAAAAAGTAAAACTTGAATTACCAAAAAGTACCAGTAAAAATTATTATAGCATAATTTATTCAGCCGGTGCTAAGGTATTTGATAATCTTTACAATAATTATTATTTCATTTCATCACTATCTGTTGATTATGAAAGGCACCTGAATTTAAAAAGAAGAATAGGAATAGGGGCTGATATATTTTATGACAAATCAATAAGTGAAGCATTGGCTGTTGATGGAGAATTGAATGAGGATATTGCCAATCTTTTTAAATTCGGCCTTCATGGTTCACATACTTTAGTTTATAACCGGTTGTCGATGATATTGAATATAGGACGATATTTATATTCAAAATATACAGATTTGTCTCTGTTTTATAGCAGAGCGGGAGTTCGATACAAACTAACGAATCATTTTTTATTAAATATCTCACTTAAGGCTCATAATGCCAAAGCCGATTTTGTTGAGTGGGGGGTGGGTTATATATGGTAATAAACATTAATAAAGTTTGTATTATGCATAAATTGTAATTAGCTAGCATGAAACAATTAGGTTTAAATATTATTATTTTGCTTGTTATTATTCAGTATTCCTGTGAAAAAAACTCGCCAGGATGTTTTGTTAGTAAAGGTAAAATTATTAAAGAACAAAGGCCTCTTACAGAATTTAATAACATTCGTATTACCGATATTTTTGATTTGGTATTAGTTCAGGATTCTTTAAATAATATTGTTCTGGAAGGCGGGAAAAATTTGTTGCCAAATGTTACTACAGATATTAAAAACGATACTTTAATTATTAATAATTCAACTAAGTGTTGCTGGTTAAGAGATTATGATAAAATTAAATTATATATTCATTTCACCAACATAGAACATCTGGTGACCTATGATCCGGTGAGTGTCATTTCGTATGATACTGTTAGAAGTGAACATTTTGAATACTATGCTATAGGCGAAATCGGTGAAGCCGATTTGATTCTCAATTGCAATTATTTCAGGTTTGACGATTCACATAATACGCTTGGGCATTTTAAGTTCAGGGGGAAAACTGACTATAGCAGGTTTTATATTAACTATGGTTCTTCATTGTATGCAGATAGCTTAATTTCAATAAAAACAGACATACTATATCAAACAATAGGTGATATATACGTTCATGTTAAAGAGCATCTTAGAGTATGGATTTTGGGTCCCGGAAATGTTTATTATTCCGGAGATCCTGATTTAGTAGAAACTGTTGAGAAACGATCAACAGGCACCCTGATAAGAGCTGATTAAGGTTTATTTATTGTGTTATAATCGACGACTTTCACATTTTTATAATAAAAATGTAAAATATCCGGATATGTATATCCTACTTTTGCCATTTCAATTGCTCCTTCCTGGCATAAGCCAACACCATGGCCGAATCCTTTACCTTTTAATACTAGTGTATTTTTGTCAGATTTAATTGAAAAAAATGTGGATTTGAGATTCCAGTCATCCCTGATTTTTGTCAAGAGTATTTTTTGATTAGCAAATTTATAAAACTTCTTTCTCATAAATTGACTGAAGACATATTGATCAGACCTGGCATTTTGAGTAAATATTCCATTTTTTCGTAAATAGTTCTCCCATTTAGCAACTGAAATTCTCTTTTCCCATGTAGCATTTCTGCTTTGAGTACAAAAAGGATCCCTTATTGCAGCAAGGTATGGCAGATTTTTTTGCCAGACTTCAGACGCATTGCTGGTTACACCGCCACAGTTTGAATGATATGGCGTAATAATAAGATTATTATTATTGTCAGCCAGTACCTTTCCTTTTGTTACTCTGGCTGCTTCGTAAATCTGGCTGTTAAGTCTGCTTTTTCCTTTGTATGCCTGACAGTGTGTTCCATCACAAAGACTAAAACCGTTGCTTGAATGCCTGAGCATGTTTTTAATAGCATATGTTCTTATTAGTATAGCTTGCGCCTTATAGAATTCCAATGGTGCATAAGAACCTCCTTCAGTTTCTATAACCCCGGTTATATATTTCTCTATATCAATCTTATTAATTATCAGAATATTTACCTTATTGGAAAGTAATAGCAGGTCATCATCATATTCCCTTGATGACAATGCTGGAAAAGCAGGATTTAGCTGAAAGGTATTGACAGATTCTTTGCCGGTGAACTCTAATTTATTATATTCACCTAATGATTTTGCTTTGTCACTAACAGATAATTTGCCATTCTCTAAAGCGATAAAATAAATATCTCCCGGGCCTGATATATTTACAGGTAATCCATTACCGGTTATTTTGTATTCGCCCGAAACAGTTGAAAAAACCAGGGTTTTTATATTATTTTCATGAAAAAGGGCAATGTTTAATTTTTGAGAATAACCTGTTTTAATAGTGATTATGAGAAAAATGTGTATGAAACATTTTCTTAATTTCATAATAGGACCATCTAGATATTTTTTGCAAGAAGTGAATTTACGATTTTTTCGGCAACTCTTTTTGAAACTTCCGGTTTACCAATATTATTCTTTAATTCTTTATAATTTTTAATCATTTCTTCTCTATGCTTATTGTTAAAAAGAATATTGTCTAATTCCTTTTTAATATTCTCAGTCAGATTGAATTGAAGCAATTCTTTCACTGCTTCTTTTTCAAGAATAATATTAACCAGTGAGAAAAACTTAATATGAATAACTCTTAATAAAATTAACAATTGACCGAAATAAAATGTAAAAGGGCTTGTTTTGTATATTACAACCTGCGGGACATTAAACAAAGCAGCTTCAAGTGTGGCAGTTCCTGAAGTGATAACTGCGGCAAAGGATTTTGTTAAAAGCGGGTAAGTCTGATCATAAATAATCCTAATATCCTTATCTAAAATAAACTTGTTATAAGATTCCTGGTCGATACTGGTAACTCCTGCAACTACAAATTGATAATCGGGATAATATTTTATTATTTCAGCCATTTTGGGAAGACACCTGTCAATTTCCTGTTTACGGCTCCCAGCTAATAATGCAATTATAGGTTTCTCTGAAAGATCATTTCTTGTTATGAATTCTTTATAAGATACCGAATGACTTGAATCTTTTTCTATTTCATCAATCAGTGGATTCCCAAAAAACTCAACATCAATGCTGAATTGCTTATAAAATTTTACTTCGAAAGGCAGAATCACAAATAGCTTATCAATAAATTTCCTGATTTTTCTGATTCGTGATTTTCCCCATGCCCATAATTTCGGCAAAATATAATAATAGACTTTTAAATTATGACTTTTAGCAAATTTTGCTATTCTAAGATTAAAGCCGGCATAGTCTATTAAAATTATAACATCCGGATTGAATTTAATTATATCCTTTTTACATAAGGATAAATTATTTGAAATTGTTTTAATGTTTTTTAATACTTCCCATATTCCCATATAAGATAAATCACGATAGTGCTTAACGAGTGTGCCCCCGATATTTTGCATCATATTACCGCCAAAGAACCTGAATTCCGCGTCAGGATCAAATTTAAGTAAATTATGCATCAGGTTGGCGCCGTGCATATCTCCGGATGCTTCACCTGCAATAATATAATACTTCATGAATTATCACTTAAAAGAAAATGAGCTTAAATGTAAAAAGTATAGCAGCAAGCGCAAGTGTTGAAATAAACACCCCTTTAGCTGCTTTTAGCCAGTTTAACCAGTTAAATACAAAAAACAGCACGAGATTTGGTAAAATACAACGACTTATTATAAGTGGAAGCAATTTACCAAGATAAATGTCCCTGTGAAAGTCCGAAAATCTCAGATTATTGAATTTTGAGTAGAATACTATTATATAAAATATGACAGGTACTACTATTCCAAAAACAATACCTGCAGTTAATGTATTTATTCTTTTAATCATTTAACTAAAACTCCCAGTCTTTTATCTTTTCAAGTGTATCATAGCAAGTAAGATCAACTTGTGTTGGGACTATGGAAATATAATTGTTCAATAATGCCCATTCATCGGTATCCGAAGCTTCCGGTTCAGTATTAAAAAATTTACCTGTAAGCCAGAAATATTTTTTACCCTGTGGGTCAGTTCTTTTATTAAATTTTTCCTGCCAGTAGCCTTTATTTTGTCTGCATATTTTAATACCAGCTATTTCCCTGACATTAACTTTGGGAACGTTAACATTTAAACAGGTAGATTTGGGAAGGCCATTTGCTATTACTCTTTTAATTATTTTTTCACTATAAATTTCTGTGCTGGTAAAATCAGCATCAGGATCATGACTAACTAATGAAATACCTATTGAAGGAATTTCATTAATACAACCTTCTAAGGCTGCAGCCATTGTTCCGGAATAAAATATATTTGTAGAAGAATTAGCTCCGTGATTAAAGCCGGATAACACTAAATCAGGTTTTTTCTTAAGTATTTGATTAAACGCCAACTTTACACAATCAACGGGAGTTCCGTTACAACCGTATATTTCCAGATTATTTTCTGCCTTGATTTTTTTTACTCTTAATGGTACTTTCACTGTAATGGCATGGGACATTCCTGATTTGCCCTCAAATGGAGCGACTACAACAACTTTGCCTAATGGGCGCACGACTTTTATTAGAGATTTTAATCCTCTTGCTTCAATGCCATCATCATTTGTTATTAATATTAACAGATCTTTATTATTTACCACAATAGGACCTTTTTTAAGAATTACAAAGTTATTTAATAAATGGTAGGGTACAACAGCTATAAGAAATTTAATAACATAATAAAGTTAATTAAAAATGTTTTAACAAATTTTCCAGATGTCAAATTTTACTATTTTTGTTAATTAATAGTCGATTTAATAAATAATACTGGTAGCTTTTAATGGTTATACCAGCTATTAAATATTTTTAAAATGAAGATTTCTTATAGTTGGCTGAAAGAATATTTGCAGATTAATAATGAACCAGAGGAGGTTGCTAAGATTCTTACTGATATTGGACTGGAAATAGAAGGAACTGAGATATATGAAAATGTAAAAGGGGGTTTGGAAGGTTTGGTTGTAGGTGAAGTTAAAAATTGTATAAAGCATCCAAATGCAGACAAACTCACAGTAACTGAAGTAGACATAGGTGAGAAGAATATGTTAAGCATTGTATGTGGTGCTCCAAATGTTAGGACCGGTCAAAAGGTGGTTGTGGCTAAAGTTGGTACCACACTTTACAAAGAGAATGAAAGTTTTGAAATAAAGAAAACAAAAATCAGAGGCGTTGAATCAAAAGGAATGATATGTGCTGAAGATGAAATTGGTATGGGAACCGGTCATGACGGGATAATGGTTTTAGATAGCAAAGCAGATGCCGGACTACCGTTGAAAAAATATTTTAAGATAGAAAAAGATACAGTTTTTGAAATAGGTCTAACGCCAAATAGAATTGATGGAGCATCGCATTTTGGAGCTGCCCGGGATCTTTTGGCTTTCTTCAGACAACATAAAGAGATAAATTTAAAATTGCCTGATATAAGCAAATTTAAAACCGAAAATAATAACTATCCTATAAAAATAGTAATTGAGAATAATAATTCATGTAAGAGATATGCAGGAGTAACAATCACCGGAGTGAAAATTACTCCATCTCCTGAGTGGCTGAAAACCAGGTTAAAATCTATAGGACTGAGTCCGATAAATAATATAGTAGATATAACAAATTTTGTACTGCATGAACTTGGGCAACCTCTTCATGCTTTTGATGCCGATAAGCTTGCTGATAGAAAGATAATTGTAAATAATTTACCTGAAGGAACAAGATTTACTACTTTGGATGGAATTGAACATAAGCTCTCATCTGAAGATTTGATGATCTGTGATGGGAAGGAAGCAGTTGCCATTGCCGGTGTATTTGGGGGATTGTATTCTGGTGTAACCGATGAAACGAAGAACATATTTATTGAGAGTGCATATTTTGATCCTGTGTCTGTTCGAAGAACTGTAAAAAGACATGGAATTAACACTGATTCTTCTTTTCATTTTGAAAGAGGCGTTGATCCAAATATGACAATTATTGCACTTAAGCGTGCTGCATTATTGATGAAAGATCTTGCAGACGGGATAATTTCCTCGGAAATACTTGACATTTACCCTAATCCTGTAAAACCTGTTAAAGTGGTACTAACATTTAAAAATATAGACAGGTTAGTTGGAAAACAAATTTATAGAGATAAAATTAAAAAGATCCTTGAATCGCTGGAAATTGATATTCTTCAGGAAAACCAGGAGAGCCTTGTCGTAAATATACCACCTTACAGGGTTGATGTAACAAGGGAAGCCGATGTAATTGAAGAAATATTGCGAATATATGGATATAACAATATTGAATTCTCGGAAAACCTGAATTCCAATATTTCATATATTAAAAAACCTGATAGGGAAAGACTAGTTGATAAAGTATCAGATTATCTTATTAGTAACGGATTTAATGAAATTATGTCAAATTCCCTTACCAGTTCAGCCTATTATGACAAACTTTTTTCATATAAACCGGAATTTTTGGTTAAACTGCATAATCCGATAAGCAGTGATCTGGATGTTATGCGTCAAACATTAATCTTTGGGGGATTAGAGGCAATTGCATATAATTCAAAACGGCAAAATTCTGATTTAAAATTTTTTGAATTGGGAACTTGTTATTATAAGAATAATAATACTGTTGAAAATAATCCCTTAAGTAAATATTCTGAAGACCAGCGTCTTGCATTATTTATTACTGGGAAAAAACATGAATCCAACTGGAGCAGCAACGACGAGAAAAGTTCATTTTATCATTTAAAATCATATATAGAGAATGTTATTATAAGGCTTGGTTTTGTCACAGATAAGTTTAATATTGAAAGAATTAAGGATAAAAATGATATTTTTAGTGATGGTTTGGCATATAAACTAAATAACAAAGTATTAGTTGAGTGTGGAATAATTTTAAAATCACTGGCAGAAAATTTTGATATTAAAGAAGATGTTTTTTATGGTGACATTTCCTGGAATAATGTTGTGAGAAGTTTAAAGACTCATAAGATTGAATTTGAAGAACTGCCAAAATATCCGGAAGTTAGAAGAGATTTATCATTGCTGTTGGATCAATCAGTAACATTTGAACAAATTAAAAGACTGGCTTATAATACTGAAGAATATCTTTTAAAAAAAATAAATTTGTTCGATGTTTACACTGGAGATAAAATTGAGAAAGGTAAGAAATCATACGCAGTTAGTTTTATATTACAGGATTTGAAAAAGACACTAACGGATGAAAAAATTGATAAAATAATGAATAACCTTTCCAATGCATTTGTTAATGAATTTCATGCTGAAATTCGATAATAGTTGAGTTAACTCGCTTACTAAAGTTATGATTTAGTTTACGGGATAAACGTTAGTTAGAATTAGCAAATATAATATTATGGCAAGAATAAAATTAACTAAAGGAGATATAACCAGGTTAAAAGTAGATGTGATTGTAAATGCGGCTAATAATTCACTGTTAGGGGGAGGCGGTGTTGACGGAGCAATTCACCTTGCAGCAGGCTCCGGATTACTGGATGAATGTAAGAGATTAAATGGATGTAAGACCGGCGAAGCTAAAATGACAAGCGGCTACAACTTACCGGCAAAGTTCATAGTGCATACTGTTGGGCCGGTATGGCGTGGTGGTAAAAATAATGAAAATGAATTGCTGGCAAGCTGCTATGTTAATAGTTTATGGATTGCTGAAAACACAAAATCAAAAACCATTGCTTTTCCAAACATAAGTACCGGTGTTTACAATTTTCCGAAAGACCTGGCTGCTGAAATTGCGATAAAAGAAGTCAAAAAATTTTTAAAAATTAGCAAGAGAATCAGAAAGGTTATTTTCGTATGTTTTGATGAAGAAAAT
This sequence comes from uncultured Bacteroidales bacterium, assembly GCA_965602045.1. Taxonomy (GTDB): domain Bacteria; phylum Bacteroidota; class Bacteroidia; order Bacteroidales; family UBA10428. Next base: position 25,702 of record CBFCXR010000014.1, read on the forward strand.
TATCAGATATATAAGAAACTGCTGTGATAAAAAAAAGTTCCCTTACTGATTATTTAGTAACAACATTATTTTTCTTTTCATGTTTTAATTTCATTGCTGATGGCCAATGTTTTGATACTAATTATTGCTTCCAGGTTGGTGAAAAAATTAGCTATCGTGTGGCATATAATTGGCACTTTATCTGGATTAATGCCGGGCGGGTGGAATTTGAAGTTAAAAAAGCAAAATTCTTAAACCGTGACGTATATTATCTGAACTCTTATGGCTCTACTTTTAAAGGTTATGATTTATTTTTTAAAGTAAGAGATAGTTTTAAATCTTATCTTGACATGGGAACTCTTAAACCACTTTGGTTTCAAAGAAATACTAATGAAGGTGGATATTCGGTTAATAATCAATACATTTTTGACCATAACAACAAAAGAATATTTACTTTCACCGAGAATTCCAATAAACCGTTTTTGCAGGATACACTTTCTTTACCCTTTTGTACTTTTGATGTTTTAAGCCTTATATATTATTCCAGGAATCTTGACTTTACCGGACTTAAGGTGAATGATACTATTCCTGTATCCTCTATTATTGATAATGAATTATTTAATCTTTACATACGGTATTTGGGCAAAGTTGTATTAAAAACAAAGGACGGAAATAAATATAACTGCATTAAGTTTTCTGCCTTATTGATAGAAGGTACAATTTTTAAAGGAGGGGAAGATCTTTTTGTTTGGGTCACTGATGATGAAAACAGAATCCCTGTAATGATAGAAGCTAAAATTATTGTTGGATCTGTTAAGGCCCTGTTGTCAGGTACCGAAGGATTACGAAATGAAACATCAGTAAAAATACGCTAATTACTTTTGTTTAAATATTTATTAAATATCAATTTTATATATTGTATTAATTTTGTTAAAACTTCAGGATGTGAAATTAGAATTCAACATATTATTTATACTGCTTATTTGCTATAGTTTTAGTATGGCGGCTCAAAATGATGATAATATTATTAATATTTTTAAAAAACATAGTCAGCCGGTCTATTCAATAGCATTTAGCAGGGATGGGAAGTTTCTGGCAAGTGGTGCAAAGGATAAAGCAATATACATCTGGGATATTAATACAGGTGAGGTAGCTTTTAGTATCGAGGATAATTATTTTCCTATCAGGGCGCTTCAGTTTGCCAGGGAAAGCGAGATATTAGCGGCATGTGGCCCCGATATTAAATTGATAAATCTGGAAGGTAAGTTATTAAAAACGTTTAGTGGTTATACAACACATATCTGGTCATTTGATTTTAATGCTGAAACAAATAAAATCGTCTGCGGTTCCTATGCTACAATTATTAAGGTATGGGATTACACTACAGGGGAAATAATTACCACCCTGGAAGGTCATGAAAAAAGCACTCTTCCTGTTTGCATAAGCCATGACGGCAAATATATAATCAGCGGCTCACTTGACAAATCTGTGAGAATATGGAATGCTGTTTCAGGTGAGGAGATGAGGAAGATGGACAAACATTCTGATAATATTTATTCTGTTAAATTTCATCCCGGCGGAAAATATTTTGCCAGTGCTTCAGGCGATAAGACTATAAGATTATGGGATTTTAAAACAGGAGAGGTGATAAAAACCTATATAGGCCATAATAAAGAAATTATGGATATAGATTTCAGTCCTGATGGGAAACATTTGCTTAGCTGTTCTTTTGATAATACAATTATTCTTTGGGAGACTATATCAGGGAATAAAATTTATTCCTTTACTGATCATGAAGGATTTGTCAATTCCGTAAGATTTAGTCCGGACGGCAAATATTTTGCCAGTGCTTCAGATGATAAAACAGTAAGACTTTGGAAATTAAATAAAAAAATATTTGTTGATTATTATTTTACAGATGAGCTTGAGAAAGAGACTGCTGGTTCATCATTATTCAAGCCAAAGAAAAAATCAGAAAATAAAGCAGATTTTAAAATCAGACAGGAAAAAGCCAAAACATATTTAGATAAAATAGTGGACGATTATTATAATAAATACCTGGAATATATAAATAAGCAGGAGTTCTGATATTTGTTAAATTAACTCAATATTATTATGCTTACGAGAAAAAGAATTGCATTAGTTGCACATGACAACAGGAAAAAAGATCTTGTCGAATGGGTTGAATGGAATTGGGAAGTTTTGCTGCAACATGAAATAACATGTACCGGTACTACCGGCAAGTTAGTTGAAGAAACGTTGATTAAATGTGCATATGATTCCGCATCGATAGAAATTAATAAGCTGAAATCCGGGCCATTGGGTGGTGATCAGCAACTTGGAGCATTAATCGCTGAAGGGAAAATTGATATTCTTATTTTCTTGTGGGATCCGATGCAGCCTCAGCCACATGATGTGGATGTTAAGGCTCTTTTAAGAATTACGGTTTTATATAATATTCCTACTGCATGTAATAGATCAACTGCTGATTTTTTAATATCATCAGAATTAATGAAAACTGATTACAATCCGGTTATTAAGAATTATTCATCCTATGTTAAAAGAAGGCTCAAGTTTTAAACTATAAGGGAATGTATCTCCGGGAAGTCATCTTATCCAAATTGATGATCAAAATCATTGTATTCCGGTAAGCAATATCATTTTATTTTTATTTAGCAATAATTGTAATAGTAGTATATTCAAGCCCTATTATTTTAACAACTTATTTAATTATTAAATATTTAAACATTTGCATAATTC
>CBFCXR010000015.1:0-28387 GCA_965602045.1 uncultured Bacteroidales bacterium
GAAATTTTAGTGAACAGGATGGTCTGCAAAATAATCAGTTTAACTATAATGCAGCTTACAAATCTTCATCAGGAAAGCTTCTGTTTGGCGGTATAAACGGATTCAATATTTTTGACCCGACACAAATTATTGAAAAGAAAAGTATATCGACTATTGTATTTACTGATTTCAGAATTTTTAACAAATCTGTTCCGATTAAAGAGGATAAAGATGCCATTTTACAAAAAAGTATATTTGAGAGTGATCAGATTGTACTTACATATAATCAAAATGTATTTTCTTTTGAGTTTGCTGCATTAAATTATGCTGAAGCCCAACATATTAAATATATATATAAATTGGAAGGTTTTGAAAAAGAATGGAACGAATCAGGTTATCAACGCACCGCAACTTATACAAACCTTAATCCTGGCAAGTATACTTTCCGTGTAAAAACCATTAATATCGACAATACCCCGGATGATAATGAAGCAAGTATTATTATTTCAGTCCTGCCACCCTGGTGGAAAACTTTGTTGTTCCGGATACTGGCAGTTATATTTATAGCAGGTATTGCTACAACAATAATATTATTGCGAATAAATAATCTTAAACGACAACAGAAAATTCTTGAACAAAAAGTAGAAAAACGAACCATTGATTTAAGACACGCAAATGAAGAATTAAAAGCACAAAAAGAAGAAATGCAACAACAAAGCGAGCAATTAGCTACCCACCGAAATGAGATACAGCTGAAAAATGAGACATTAGAAAAAACCTATAATAAGATAAAGATACTTAATAATTTTGGCCAGGAGTTAACAACATTATTAAACCTCGAAGCTATTAATAATATGATTTATGATTATGTTAGCTCCTTATTGGACGCATCTGTATTTGGCATTGGCATGTATGATGAAAATAGCGATAGTATTGTCTTTTCATCACTTATGGAAAGCGGTGTTCCTGTACCGGAGTTTTACAGTACCCTTGATGATCCTACAAGTTGTGCAGCATGGTGTTTTAAAAACCAAAAAATTATTATCAGCAATGATTATGAAAACGAATATAAAATTTATATTTCCGAGTTAAGAATAAAATCATCTAAAGTCCCTAAATCACTTATTTATCTACCTCTTACAGTAAAAAACAAAAAAATAGGGATATTAACTTTGCAGAGTTATAACAAAAATGCCTTTACAGAAAATGACATTCAAACCCTCCAGACTCTTGCATCCTATATAGCCATTGCACTTGATAATGCTAGTGTATATGATATTGTAAGAAACCAGAAAGATGAACTTGAACATCATCATTCAAAACTGGAAATACTGGTAAAAGAACGAACAAAAGATTTGGAAGCAGCAAAAATCAAGGCTGAAGAAAGTGATAGACTGAAATCAGCATTCCTCGCAAACATGTCACACGAAATAAGAACTCCATTAAATGCTATTGTAGGATTTGCACATCTTATTATTAGTGAGGACTATATTAAAGAATCGAAAAACGAAATATTACAGATAATTGATCACAATACAACTTCCTTATTAAAGTTAATAAACGACATTATTGATTTCTCGAGAATAGAAGCAGGTGAGCTAAATATATCAGTTTCTGAAGTTGATTTGAACGTTTTATTAAACGAAATACAACAAACATATTTGGAGGAAATAAAAAGAATAAATAAGGAAAAAGATATCCGGCTTGTTTTAAGCCTTCATCCCACGGAAAAACCTCCGACTCTTTTTACCGATGCAATAAGATTAAGGCAAATCTTCAGTAATCTTATTAGTAATGCCATAAAGTATACTGAAAAAGGATATGTTGAATTTGGAATTAAAAGTGTTAAAAACGGACATATAACTTTCTACATTAAAGATACCGGTATCGGTATAGAAAAAAAGAACTTTGATATCATATTCGAGCGCTTCAGAAAAATTGAGGATGATAAACAAACAGTCTATCGTGGAACAGGACTAGGCCTTTCAATAACAAAATATCTCGTTGAAAGTCTGAGAGGAAAAATATGGTTAGAATCCAAACTGCATAAAGGCTCCGAGTTTATATTCAAACTTCCGGTTGGAAAAAGACAAGAAGAAGCTGTTCAAAATGTAGTTAAACATGATATTAGTGAGTTGCCTTCACCAAACTGGCAGGATAAAAAAGTACTTGTTGTTGAAGATGAAGATTCCAATTTCAAGGTAATCAAATTAATCCTTAAAATAACCAGGATTAAAATATTCTGGGCTAAAGATGGTGAGGAGGCAGTTAAATTATTCAAAGCCAATAAAGATAGTTTAAACCTTGTCTTAATGGATATTAAATTACCAAAAAAAGATGGCATAACTGCTGCGAAAGAACTAAAAATGATCAATAATACAATTCCTATAATTGCTCAAACTGCATATGCTCTTCCTGCAGAAGAACACAAAATACGAAACGCAGTTTTTGACGAATATATATCTAAACCTTTAACAAAAAATAAACTAATCAGGCTAATGGCAAGATTCCTGGAGTAGTGGTACCACCTGGAATCGAACCAGGGACACCTGGATTTTCAGTCCAGTGCTCTACCTGCTGAGCTATGGCACCTTATTGCTTAAGCGCTGCAAATCTAAATAAAAATATTTTCTTACGAAACAATTTAAATTAATATTTGAAAAAATCATAAAATTCACTTGTAATCTGTAAGATTTTATACTTTTATAGCCCTTTTCGTAAAATGGATTATCAATGTCACATATTAACTAATGGGATAAGGCTAATACACAAGCACATTCCTAATACTATTGCATATTGCTGCATAACAATTGATACGGGTTCAAGAGATGAAAAAACCGAAGAACATGGTATGGTGCATCTTATCGAACATCTTTTATTCAAAGGCACAACAAAAAGGAAAGCCTTTAATATCTTAAACAGAATGGAAGATGTCGGGGGTGAAATAAATGCTTACACTACCAAAGAGGAAACCTGTATTCATTCAACCTTCTTTAGTAACTATTATCCCAGGGTGTTAGAGCTTTTCAGTGATATAGTATTCAATTCTGTTTTTCCGGAAAAAGAAATAGCAAAGGAAAAAGAAGTTATAATTGATGAAATAAATTCCTATAAGGATACCCCCTCAGAAATGATTTTTGATGAATTTGAAGAACTTGTATTCCATAATAATCCTATTGGAAGGAATATCCTTGGCGAGAAAGATAGGCTGAAATCATTTACCAGGAAAGATATTCTTCAATTTGTCATAAGAAATTATAATCCCAATCAAATTGTTATTGCTTCGGTTGGTAATATAAAATTTGGCAGGTTAATAAAATACTTTGAGAAATATTTTGGTTATATCCCTGCAAAATCCACACGGATAATACGTGCTGGTTTTACCGATTATTCTCCCATTCATAAGAAAATTAAGCATAATACTTTTCAATCACATTGTATTATCGGAAATGTGGCTTATAATATAAAAGATGAAAGAAGGCTTTCTTTGTCTTTGTTGAATAATCTTTTAGGCGGACCCGGTTTAAATTCACGTCTAAACATGGCATTGCGTGAGAGAAATGGTTTTGTTTATAATATTGATTCCAGTTATACTCCATATATCAATACTGGTGTAATAAGTATTTATTTTGGTACGGATAAAAATAATGTGGATAAAAGTATCAAAATTGTATTAAAGGAACTTAAAATCCTTAAAACAAAAGCATTAAGTGCATCGCAATTAGTAAAGGCTAAAAGGCAAATATTGGGACAAATAGCAATTTCAATTGAGAATAATGAAAATCTCATGTTATCAATGGGTAAAAGTTACTCTATATTTAATAAGGTGGATTCATTGGAAGAAATAAGCAGGAAAATAATTAATATCACCGCTAAACAATTACAGGATGTGGCAAATGAAATTTTTGATACAGGAAAATTATCCTATCTTATATATGTATAGTTAAATGTTTATTGCGCAATGTTGAAGTTTGATCAAAAAGTTATTGATTATATACTTAAGGTTTCGACAGGAGAAGATAAAATTCTTCAGGAACTTAATCGTGAAACAAATGTAAAGATTCTCTATCCCAGGATGCTTTCGGGACATTTGCAGGGCAAAATTCTGGAAATGATAAGCAAAATGATTTGCCCGGAGAATATTCTTGAAATTGGTACTTACACCGGATATTCTGCTATTTGTCTGGCAAAGGGGCTGAATAAAGGTGGAAAAGTTCATACAATAGAACGTAATGATGAACTGACCGAATTCTCTAAAAAATATTTTAAAAAAGTCGGTTTTAATGAAAAAATTGTCTTATATGTCGGCAATGCGAAAGAAATAATTCCACAATTTAAATGCTTCTTTGAACTGGTTTTTATTGATGCTGATAAATACGAGTATTTGAATATTTACAAACAGATATTCGATAAAGTACCGGTTGGAGGCTATATTCTTGCAGATAATGTTTTGTGGGGAGGAAAAGTAATAGAAAACCAAAAATCAGGTGATAAAGATACCAGGGGAATAGTTGAATTTAATAATTATGTTCAAAATGATTCCAGGGTTGAAAACCTAATCTTACCAGTAAGGGACGGACTGATGATTATCAGAAAAACCGCTAATAACTGAACTATAATATGTATTTTCAAATCATCTTGAAAAATAAATAACATAATTCAAACATAAATTAATGAAAATTGCTATATTAAGTCAGCCAATTGCCGTTTAAACAATTTTCACAAAGTATTGTTATTAGATTAAAAGATATTCATATAGATTAAGAATGGCTACCTACACAATAAAAGATCTGGAGAGACTTTCAGGTATAAAAGCCCATACAATAAGAATCTGGGAAAAACGATATAACATAATAGCTCCTCAACGTACTGCAACAAACATTAGAAATTACTGCGATGGCGAACTAAAGAAATTACTGAATATTTCCTTATTAAACCGCAAAGGCCTGAAAATTTCTATACTGGCACAACTGTCAAACAAAGAATTAAATGAAAAAATAAATCAGCTTATACAGAACTACAGTGATACTGAAAGCCTGGTTGAAAGTATGGCAATTGCAATGATCGATTTAGACGAGGTTAAACTTGAAAAGATCCTGTCAAGGACTATTATGCAATTAGGCTTTGAAGAAACAATAATAAAAATTTTATATCCGTTTCTAATAAAGATTGGAGTTATGTGGCAGACAGGTATTATTAATCCTGCACAGGAGCATTTCATATCCAATCTGATCCGTCAAAAACTTATTGTTGCTATTGATGGGTTGATCGCCGGAAATAATCCACATTCAAAAAAATTCACCCTATTTCTTCCCGAGGGTGAATTCCATGAACTTGGATTATTATTCTATCACTATCTGATAAAAAGACGCGGGCATCAGGTCATTTATCTTGGTCAATCAGTCCCACTCGATGATTTATTGGAAACTAAAAGATTAAAACCTGTAAATTACCTGGTAACAGCTTTTGTATCGTTCAGGGACGAAAATGATATTATCGATTATTCTAAAACAATAGCAGGTAAATTTGTTGATCAGACAATTTATTTATCAGGTAAACAAACCGAAAACATAAAGGATAAGTTGCCTGAAAATGTTAAGATAATAACCTCTCCCGGCACTTTCAGAGATGAACTAAATAAAATTGCTCCCCTTTAATCCATTGTCCGGTTGCTGTCCGATAAATACCTTATGTATCATTACGATTTTGCTTTTGACGAAAGCCTGCCTGACCGGAAGACTGGTAATCTATATCTTTAGCTACAGATTGCTTCTCACGGCAGAGGTGTGATCGCAATGACATGTGAATCCCAACTCTAGCTTAAGTTTGTAACTTAAGCCAGTATATGGAGTTTATTGTCAGGAAAATTCAATAATTTAGATCAATACTTAAAAACTAATATGACATGAAAAATAAACCAAAATTTGCAGTAGTTCTTTCAGGTTCCGGAGTATTTGACGGAGCTGAGATCCACGAAGCAACCCTTACATTATATGCAATTATAAAGCATAATGCCACATATGATATTTTTGCTCCTGACATTAACCAGTATCATGTAATTAATCATATTACCGGCGAAGAAATGAAAGAAACAAGGAATGTGCTGGTTGAATCTGCAAGAATTGCCCGTGGTAAAATATATTCTTTAAGCAAGTTCAATGCCAATAAATTTGATGCACTAATATTCCCGGGAGGATTTGGAGCTGCAAAAAACCTGTCGGATTTCGCATTTAAAGGAAGCGGTTGCCATGTAATTGAAGATGTAGCTGAAGCAATCAGAAATATGGTAAAGCTAAACAAACCTATAGGGGCATTATGCATAGCACCTGTATTGCTGGCCAAAATATTAGGAGATGTTCTTATTACTATTGGCAATAACCAGGCAACTGCAGAAGCTGTTGAACTGATGGGGGCAACACACAAAAATACCACTCATGGGGAGACTATTCTTGATAAAAAATATAAAATAGTAACTACTCCTTGTTATATGCTGGATGCTAATATATTACAGATTGCTGAAGGTGCTGAAAATGCAGTTAAGGAAATCCTTAAGCTAATATAATAAGGCTATATTTTCCTTAGAATTATTATATTTATGATAAGAAGTATCTTGTGAATATTAGGGAAAATCCTATGTAATTATCCAGGCTGATATTATTACAGCTGGCCGTTTTCAATCAAAATTACTATCTCATTAATTAATCTGTCTTCACCTGCAGCATCAAACTCACTCTTCAGGTTTGATCCAAAAAGCCGGGCTATAGCCTGCCAGAAAAAAGCAGAAAAAGATCCCCTGAGTTGTTTTACCAACTCATAAGATGTATCACCTGTCTCCCTGTCAATAAGTTTTATAAGAATCCTTCCCTGAGTTATTGTAAGCTTTTTTAATTCATCTTCAAATTCATACTTTATTTCTTTTTCTACCTGCTTTACATAATCTTTCTTTTCTTTTTCTGTTTCAAGACGTTGCAGATTTTCTGATATTTCATCCAGTTTTATCTTTGCCAGTTTTGCATAAGGATAAGCCTTTTTAACATTTCTTATCAATCTTCTGTATCTTCTAAGCTGTCTTCGTGAACTGAACTTCCTTTGGGGGAAAATATATACTTCTTCAATAGAAGATAATAACAGTGTATCGCCGTCAATGATAACTCCATAAAGAACATAACTTGCATCATCCTTATGAAGCTGAATAGTATCCTGTGTTTTCACAGTATTAAACAGGAATAATCCTAACGCTGCTATTAGTAGTTTGCCTATCATGTTAATGTTTAAGAAAGCCTATCAACATTTATGCCATAAATCATCAGTTATTTAAACGAAAAAAATGACTCAATGTTTGCTTTCAATTATATATAATTTTTAAACAAAATTATTAAAAGCGTTTCTACTTCGCAATGAAAAACCAATTGAATATTAATTATTAAAACTATTAACATTTTATAGCATCCCGGAGTTCAATATTTTATGCCTAATGTTTACTAATATTTCAAATTCTTGTTATATCATTACCAAACAGGCAGAATTCGCTTTTAATTTATTAATTTTACTAAAAATGATAGAATGTACAGCAAATCCCGCAAATACAAAAATGGAGAAATAACTGTTCACTGGCGGCCAGGTGAATGTATTCACGCAACTTATTGTTACAGGGAACTTATTGAAGTCTTTGACCCGAGAAGAAGACCATGGATTAATATGAACGGTGCCCCAACGGAAGATATTATCAGAATAGTGGAGAAGTGTCCGACAAATGCATTAACATATAAAAGGAATACAGATATTGAGAAAGTAGAGGGTGTACCAAAAGACACAGCCAAAATAACTGAGAAGGCCGAGGTTAAAATAATGAAAGATGGTCCCGTAATTATAAGAGGTGACTTTAAATTAACCGGAACCTCGGGAATAGAAATGAAACAAATTAATTTAGTATCCTTATGCAGATGCGGAAAATCAGATAAGCTGCCATATTGCGATGGTAAACACACAAAAATCGGATATACCGGTAAATAACTATACTTATGGAAAGTTCCAAACAAATAATTCCGGCGGAAGTTAAATTAATTGAAGATGGTCCTATCGAAATTAAAGGTGATTTCGTTTTTATTGATTCTTCAGGAACAACATCAACTGAATATAAGAAAATATATATCTGCAGGTGTGGTAGATCAAACAATAAGCCCTTTTGCGACGGGACACATAAAAAGATTAAACCGGCAAATTGATTTTTAATTGCAGGTTGATCTGCTTTAATCTTTGCAAGTATTTATCTTCTAACTGACAGCAGGAACATAAAAATGTCAACTTCAAATAAAATAGAAATCGGGATTGGATCAGAAATCGGAGAACTCGAAGCAGTTATAATACATTCTCCGGGACCTGAAGTGGAAAATATGACTCCCTTGACTGCAGAAAGAGCATTATATAGTGATATCCTGAATCTTAATGTTGCCTGCAAAGAATACAGTCAGCTAAAGAAAATTCTTGAAAGCTACTCCAAAATTTATGAAGTAAAAGATTTATTATGTGATACGTTAAAAAATGAACAAACCAAAATTGATCTTATAAAAAAAATTACTCATTCATGTGAAAATCCCAGGATATATGATAATTTAATTGAACTTCCGGAAAAAACTCTGACAAATCAACTTATCGAAGGTGTATTATTAGAAAAAAACAATCTTACTAATTACCTTAATAAGAATAATTATTCACTTGAGCCATTACATAACTTCTTTTTTACAAGGGATTCTGCATTTATTATTAATAAAGATGTATTTACCGGGGAAATGGCTAAAAAAATCAGAATCCGTGAGGCATTAATTATGGAATCCATTTTCAATAATCATCCTCAATTTCAAACAACGGTATCCAGCGCTGATTATCAAAAAATAAATAACAAAAACTTAACAATTGAAGGAGGTGATATAATTGTCATTAGCGAAAATATCCTGCTAATTGGGATTGGAGCCCGTACTTCTTCCGAGGGAGTTGACCATATTATTAATCGTATACTGGACAAGAATGAAATCAGATATATCATTGTCCAGGAAATACCTCACTCTCCCGAGTCCTTTGTTCATCTTGATATGATCTTTTCTTTCCTGGATAAGAATACCTGCGTGATATATGAACCGGTTATTTTAAATCGTATTACATATAAAACAGTTCTGATTACAATAGATAATAAAAAAGTAAAAAAGATTGAGACTGTTGATAATATTATTATGTCGTTGAAGCAACTGGGGATTGACATAAAGACTATTCCCTGCGGTGGCAAAAACGAAAAGTTAATTCAGGAACGGGAGCAGTGGCATAGCGGCGCAAACTTTTTTGCTCTTGCACCGGGAAAAGTAATAGGTTATGAAAGAAATATTCACACTAATGAAGAATTAAACAAAATCGGTTATGAAATTATAAAAGCAACAGATGTTATAAATGGCATCGCTGATCTGACTAAATATAAGAATTTCGTTGTTACTATTGAGGGTGGCGAATTAGCGAGGGGTGGAGGTGGACCAAGATGTATGACATTACCTGTCAAAAGAAAATCTTAAATACTATTTCTTACCAAATCCGCAGCCTCCTGTAATGTTATTGCAGATAGTACCTTCAATCCCGACTCATCAATAAGCTTTTTAGCTTCTAACGCATTGGTTCCCTGTAAACGAACAATAACAGGAACTTTTATATCTTCGATAGAATTATATGCTTCGGTAATACCCTGTGCTACTCTGTCACATCTTACAATTCCGCCAAAAATGTTAATTAGTATAGCTTTCACATTAATATCCTTTAATATAATCCTGAATCCGGCTTCGACTGTATCAGCACTAGCAGTCCCTCCAACATCCAGAAAGTTAGCCGGTTTTCCTCCTGACAATTTAATCATATCCATTGTAGCCATTGCTAAACCTGCCCCATTGACCATACAGCCGATATTACCATCAAGTTTAATAAAATTTAAATTATATTCCGATGCTTCAATTTCAGCAGGATCTTCTTCTGCTAAGTCTCTCATATCAATATAATCCTGATGCCGAAACAGGGCATTTTCATCCAGCTTGATCTTTGCATCAGCAGCAAGTATTAAGTCATCTGAGGTTTTAATAACCGGATTTATCTCAATAAGCAAAGCATCGCTATCGACATATGCTTTATATAATGCAGTTGAAAATTTTATCATTTCTTTAAATGCACTTCCATTTAAACCCAGGTTAAAAGCAATTTTTCTGGCCTGAAAAGATTGTAATCCAATGCCGGTATCAATTTCTTCCTTAAAAATTAAGTCAGGAGTTTTTTCAGCAACTGTTTCAATATCCATACCACCTTCAGGAGAATACATTAAGACATTCCGGCCGGAATCCCTGTTCAGCAATATACTGACATAATATTCCTTAATCGGACTGTTACCCTGATAGTAAATATTTTCTTCAACAAGTACCTTATTTACTTTTTTACCTTCCGGTCCTGTCTGATGTGTTACTAATTGCATACCAATGATTTCATCAGCACATTGTTTTACTTCACTTGCATTATTAGAAGTTTTTATTCCTCCGCCCTTTCCCCTTCCGCCTGCGTGTATCTGTGCCTTTACCACAAAAGAATCTTTTCCTGTTTTTTCCCGGATATCTAATGCGGCCTTAAAAGCTTCTTCCGGAGTAGAAGCAACAAGGCCCGTTGGTACAGGAACTCCATACTTTTTAAGGATTAATTTTCCCTGGTATTCATGTATATTCATATTATTATTATCAGTATAAATAAAGTTTTAAGTTACTAAAATATTTATTTTTTTTATCTTCCCATAAATTTATAGTTATTTGTGGATATGAATATAAATAACTTATCAGATGAGAAAACTAAAGAATGCTGAGCTCAATAGAAAATCGATTGGAGAATTTAAAAAAGCAAAAAAAAATCCCTTTATTATCGTTCTGGATAATATCAGAAGTCTGAATAATATAGGTTCAGTTTTCAGAACTGCTGACGGATTTCTTATTGAAGGTGTTTACTTATGCGGAATTACAGCTACCCCTCCGCATAAAGACATCCACAAAACTGCTTTAGGTTCGACTGATTCTGTATACTGGAAATATTTTAACAAAACTGCTGATGCGATAAAACAACTAAGAAAGGATGGCTACAAGATAATATCTGTTGAACAAACCGAAAAAAGCATAATGTTAAATGATTATAGTATAGAGAGTAATGGAAAATACGCACTTATATTCGGCCATGAAATTAAAGGCGTGGACCAATCTGTTGTTAATGAGAGTGATTTAAGTATTGAGATTCCTCAATTTGGCACTAAACATTCATTGAACATATCTGTAAGTGTTGGTATAGTAGTCTGGGATCTAATAAAAAAGACAAAAAAAAAGCGGACCTGAATATTTAGGTCCGCCTAATAATCATTATAATATTATTTATTCAACGATTGAACCAAATGCCTCACCTTCAGCATATTTAGCAAATTCCAGGTCCTTCTTTGCATGAGCTTTTAATTCGCTTTTCTTGCTAACAGCTGTACGTAAATTATTTAAAACTCCTTCTTCCCTGTCACTTCTTGCACTGCCAACAGCTTTTAGATAATATACCATTGGACAATCAACCTCTCCCAGCTCGTTTAATGTAGTTAATGACTTTTCAGTATCACCACTTAGTAATTGAGCAAGTGCAGCATTAAATGAAGGCTTATTACCGAAATAGCTAACTGCTCCATTATAATCAGCCTGTTTAATTTTGATAATACCCATATTGTAATTCACTACGTCTCCGGCTCCCATAGCAGAAGTAAACATTTGCTCTGCTGTAGCCAAATCACCTTCCTTCAAAGCAACTGCTCCTAAATTATTCTTGATAACATCGTTATCTTTTAGTTCTTTAGCAGTCGTGAAAGCTTCCTTAGCTTCTGCTACTTTGTCTAACTTCATAAATATGTGTCCAATATTATTTTTGGCTCTAAAGCATTGAGGATAATTTGCAGAAGCTTTCTGATATATTGCCAGTTTATCATCAAGAACCTCAGTCAATGTGGCAGCATATAAAATTTCTTCCAAATTTAAAGTATCCGGATTAGATTTTATAAGTTCTGAAATCTCTTCATCTGAATAACCAATCTTGTCAATATTAATGTTTATCATAGATCTACGAAGCTTGGGAAGTACATTCTCAGCAATTTCCTCGAAAGCAGCGGAAATGTTTTTTATTTCTTTTTCTCTTACAGCAGGATCAGAGTACATCGAGAGAACTCTAAGTATTAGCTCTTTGTCCTGGATATCGGATTCTTCCATCAGTTTCTTAAATCCATCCCAGTCTTCAGCAGTAAATTTCATACTTAGGAATTCTTCAGCTTCAGCTTCTGACACATCGGCTTTCTTAAGTATTCTTGCCAGGTATCTTTCAGCCGATTCCTGTCTGTCTTCAGCAAGTCCTTCGTTTAAATCATACTCTCCGTCAGGTGATGCATAAGCTGAAATACTTGCTCCCTTGAATTCTTTTCTTTCCGATTCACTGGCTTCTTTTATTTTATCCTGCATACCAACAACATCTTCAGCAGTAAGTTCCGAATTTCTTACATTAGCTTTATTAATAACATAATGAATATCGGATTCAAGAGTTTCCGGAGTAATTCTCTTAAATTTATCACCAACAAGAATAGTTTTGGGATTAACCATAACTAATGCAGGGGTTGCAATAACACCATTAGCAATCTTAATTCCCGGAATTTCTATTGGAGTTTTATCCTTTATTTGTGCTGACATTTCAACATACAGCTCTGAGCTAAGCATCTCATCTTTGTAAGGAATCTTGCCAGTAGTAGAATATCCTCCGCCATCGTAAGATACCACTGTATTATTGGCTTCGACTTTTTCTCCCTGAAGAGTAGTTGATTCAAATTCTGTTTGACCACCTTCATATTTTAGAACAGGTGTTGCTATAACTACAGCCTTCTTATTGAAGTATTTTTCAGGAAATTTAGTATCAATGGTAACTTCAACCTCCCCGGCATGCATTTCAAGAGGATTTGGCTGTACTTGATAGGATACGTCGCTAGTTTTATCGACCATCTTATTTAAGCCGCCACAGCTACTCACTAAAAAAGCTGCAACAACAACAGATGTTAAGTAGTTTCGTTTGATTTTCTTCATAATTAAATTGATTATTTGTTTAAAGTTTCAAAATATTTATTATTCATAAGGTTCATATCTGATACAAACTTACTAATGTTTTCAATAAATAAAAAAAAATCGAAGTTTATGATATCTATTTTCCAATAAATATAAAAAAAATATAAGAACTTGCTTTATATCAACCAAAATAAATTAATAACATTAATAAGTATATAATATTGTGAAATATTGAATTAATAATTCAATATAATGTTCTTATGATATTAAATATAAATTATTTATATGCTCTGGTATATTTTGTAAAAGTTAGAATAAAGATACGTAATAAAAGTTTAATATACACTCTAATCAAGACATAAAATAATGACCCTGGCAAGATCTTTATTTTATTTAATTGCCTTTATGAAAAACATCATTTTTTAATCTCACCCGGCTTATCAGGAGTTTTGGATATAGAATCCCTCATATGTGTATCTGCATCTATATTTTTAATCCGATAATAATCCATTATTCCCAAATTTCCTTTCTTGAAGGCATCAGCCATAGCAAGTGGTATTTGTACTTCCGCTTCAATAACTTTTGCACGCGCTTCCTGAGCTTTAGCTTTCATTTCCTGTTCCAAAGCTACCGCCATTGCGCGTCTTTCTTCAGCTTTTGCCTGGGCAATATTCTTATCAGCATTTGCCTGATCCATTTGCAGAACTGCACCTATGTTTTTACCAATATCAATATCAGCAATATCTATTGATAGTATTTCAAATGCTGTACCTGCATCTAATCCTTTCTCTAAAACAACCTTAGAAATAAAATCAGGATTTTCAAGAACTTCTTTATGTGATTTTGATGAGCCTATAGAGGATACAATACCCTCTCCTACTCTTGCTAAAACGGTTTCTTCGCCAGCTCCACCAACTAATTGCTTAATATTAGCCCTTAAAGTTACTCTCGCTTTAGCTATAAGTTGAATTCCATCCTTTGATACTGCAGTTACAGGAGGTGTATTGATAACTTTCGGATTTACTGACATCTGTACTGCTTCAAACACATCTCTGCCTGCAAGATCAATCGCTGTGGCCATATTAAATGGCAGATCAATATTTGCTTTTTCAGCAGAAACCAGGGCATGTACAACTTTTTCAACATGTCCGCCTGCAAGATAATGCGCCTCCAAATCATTTCTATTTAATATAAGGCCGGCCTTAGTACCCTCAATCATAGCTCTTACAATAACTGAAGGAGGGACTTTTCTCCATCTCATAAAAATAAGCTGTATTAAGGATATTCTGACACCAGAGACTAACGCCTGGAACCATAATCCTAATGGCACAAAATATAGCACTACCATTAAGAAAATTATAACTCCAACAATATAAAGAATATATGTTCCTATACCTGTTCCTGTCATTTTTTTATTATTTTATGGGTTTAACAATAACATTTGTATTCTGAATCTTAATAATCTCAACTTCTGTATTCTCATCAACATAACCTGCTAACGATTTTGCCTCAATGATCTTATCGTTAAATATTGCTTTACCAATGGGAGCTAGTTTAGTAATTGTTTTACCTCTTTCACCCACCTTAAATTTGCCTTCTTTCATAATATTTTCAACTGAGCTGTCAATTTTTGTGTTAAGGGCAATTTTTTTCCAGGTTCTTGACCTAAGAGCAAAAAAGAATATAATTATTAAAACTAAAAATGTTGCAGCTAAAGTAATATTTCCAAATTTAATACCGCGAGAATTGTAAGCAGAAAAAACTCCTCCGGCAATAAGGAGAAATCCACCTATTCCAGCTATAGTAATGCCCGGAATAATTAAAAATTCAATTAGTAACAGCATTATACCAAGCAATATCAAGAGAGTAATAGCAAGAGGTGACATAAGGATAGTAAAATATAATAAGAAATATTAATTAATAGTAGCTTCCAAACCCCTATCTAATAACGCGTCCTTAAATGGTTTGAGATAACCTTCACTCCCACTTTTAACGTCATACTTTCCTTTATAATGCACAAAGTAAGTACATTGTTCAGCTTGTTCTATTTCCATTTTGCATATTTCAACCAATGATTCAATTACATAATCGAATGTATGGTACTCATCATTATACAGAATGAGATATTTATTCTTCCCAACATCCTCATCAATCAGTTCTTCGGACTTTGGACGTTTATCTATATATTCCTTTTTACCCATCTCCCGGTTGTTTTTTAATACAAAACTTATAAGTAGTATTAGCGTTTTGATGATTTATTCAAAAATATAAAATTTTCTTTATTATATAAGTATTATTTACAATTTTATTTGTGAATATTCAATCTCTTTAGCCTTTTCAATTGTAATTACTTTGCCATTATAAAATGGTACTATGAAAGCATCAGGAAATCCATAGTCCCTAATTTTTATTAATGCTTTATTAGCATTCTTTGTAGAATAAAAAACGCCAATGAAATATTTAAATTTTCCTTTCACAGATTCAAAG
This sequence comes from uncultured Bacteroidales bacterium, assembly GCA_965602045.1. Classification (GTDB taxonomy): domain Bacteria; phylum Bacteroidota; class Bacteroidia; order Bacteroidales; family UBA10428. The sequence continues at coordinate 15,597 of CBFCXR010000015.1, forward strand.
GACACAGGGGCTAATCCACCATAGGTATCGTTTGGAATCAGTTTGCTATATACACCTGATTGAATTCTGAAAACTAAACCAACAGGGAACGTTATGCCTGAAGGTATTGGATTTTGATCATTATACCGCGATACTTCTAAAATTTCAAACTCATCAATCCTTATTGGCTCGCTTTGACCTGCATACAAATTTGCTCTTTTTCCATCAGTAAAAGACAAGAGCGAATCACTTGCATTATTTTTTATGCCAGGAGGAACATATTGATACACTTTTATTCCATTAACTTCCGTGACTAATCTAATTTTTTCTTTCAGTGTATCAGAATTATTATTGCGGTTAATATAACCGAGTGAAATATTGTATTTTTCATCAGCTTTTTCCTGATATTCATTTGATTCCTTATCCAGCCTGGAAATATCGCTAATAACTTCAATTCTTATATGAGGATCCTTAATATTATGTAACTGACTTCTTTTCTTCTTCGCAAGTCTGCTCAAGGAATCGGCAATTAATTGATATTCCAGTGCTTCACTAATAATTTTACTATAATCTCTTTGTGATAATGAATCGTTAGTCTGATGTGATGTATTATACTCAGGTTCGAGATTCATATAAAATTCAAATAATGAAATGTTCCAATAAATACTTGTAGTATTGCTTGTATATCCTGTTTGCAACGTTATTACAAAAAATAAAATGAAAAACGCTTTATAATATAATCCGGAAAAATATTTCATATACTTAAACAGCAGATTTTAATTGAGCAAGTTACAAAATATATATAAAATAAATCACAAATCTCAAATTCCAAATATCAGATAATAATCAAATTACAATTATCCAATGTTCAAAACTAGTTTATAATATTGAAATTTTGAAGATTATGAGTTGTTTGTCCATAGCAATTGTTTTTGTTTGTTTGACAATTAAGCAGTTTAGCAGTAGAACAGTAAGGCAGTAGTTATATAATATTTGAACAATTCAAATTTTTAAGTCATATTATACCAGTAAACAATTTTGAAATTCCAATACATAGATATATATTAGCATTAAATTTATTCTATTAATCTATAAACATTTTATCATGAAAAACATGAAAAATTTAGCATTTATTTTTATTTTAGTCTATGTGGCTATCTCATGCGATAAATCCATGTCGGGTTCAAAAATTTCACTAATGAACGAACTGGATTCAGTAAGCTATGCATTCGGACTTTCATTTGCAAACAGTTTAAAATATTCAAATTATATTGATGAAATAAATATTGAAGCAGCTACAGATGCTATTAGAGATGTTTATAGCGGCTCAGAAGACACAGTTTTTACACAAAATGAAATTTCTCTGCTCTTAAATAACTATGTCAAAAAAGCAAGGGATGAACGAATTGAAACTAATTTGAATGAAAGTGAGAAATTCCTTAGTAATAACAAGAAACGTAAAGATGTCCAGGTTACAGAATCAGGATTACAGTACAGGGTGTTAAAAGAGGGTACAGGTCAAACACCTACTTATAGTGATAAAGTAAAATGTAACTACAAGGGCAATCTTATTGATGGTAAAGAATTCGATAGTTCATATAAACGTGGTGCACCCACTGAATTTCGTATTAATGGTGTAATAAAGGGATGGCAGGAAGCACTTCAGCTAATGCAAGAGGGAGCAAAATGGGAATTATTTGTGCCTCCTGATCTGGGTTATGGCTTAAGAGTGAGACCCGGGGGTTTAATTGAACCAAACATGGCCCTGATATTCGAAATCGAACTACTTGAAATTATAGCGACTGAAGAAAAGAAAGAATAGATATTTAACATAATATTTATGACATTGGGGCTGTCTATAAAAGTCTATACTGGATGAACATGAAGATTCTTATAAAAAAAGCTTTGTAAATTAACTATCATCATTATACAGAATAATGTTGTACTTAAGCTTAAAATAATTATAACCGTTGATGATACGGAATAGTTTCCAATTGTATCTATTAAGGAGGTTATAAATCTATTTATAAAACTGTAATCAATAGCTGATATTTTAAATATTAAATCATTAGTAAAATTAACCAGGTAATTGCCAAATGGAAGTGCCAAAAACATTGCCATAAGGGTTTATGATGCCCGTGGATCAGGAGGTTTGTATGAAGGCCCTGTTGGATTAATTACTCAGGATAATTATACCGATTACTGGTATAATAAAGTTAAGAAACCGAGACGGATAAGGCTTGACGATTAGAATATTAGGGTATATAATAATAAATATTAATTTTGAGTTCAATATTAAAAGATCCCGACTAAAAATATAAATAATATGGAACTCAAATTTCTTTTTGATATTAAGGATTTATTAACCGGATGGGGCTTATCTGAAAATATTGCAGCATATATCAATATTGTATTTGGTACTACAATAATAATATTACTGGCCTACCTGTCTGACGTCATTTCAAAAAGAATAATTATTAAAACTATTACCCGTGTTATTAGAAGAACCAAATCAAACTGGGATGATATTTTATTAGAGAAGAAAGTTCTTACACGGCTGGCACATCTGGCCCCTGCTATAATTTTATTCTTTTTTGCAAGGTATGTTTTATCTGATTATCAGAATATCGCTGTTTTTATTCAGGGTGCTATAAGGATTTATATAATATTATTAATCCTGTTAGTCATTGATTCATTAATTAATGCTCTTCACGGTATTTATCAGACATTAGAAGTTTCAAAAAACCGTTCTATTAAGGGATATATACAGGTAGCTAAAATACTGGTTTATTTTATTGCTGCCTTACTGGTAATTTCAATACTATTCAATAGAGAAGTCACAAGATTATTAACAGGACTAGGAGCTGTGGCAGCAGTACTGCTGCTGGTTTTCAAGGATACTATCCTTGGATTTGTGGCTAGTATACAGCTTTCCGCAAATAATATGTTAAAAATCGGTGATTGGATTACAATGCCAAGGTATAGTGCCGATGGTACAGTTATGGAAATTACTTTAAATACCGTTAAAGTCCAGAATTGGGATAAGACCATTAGCACAATCCCTACATATGCTTTAGTATCAGACTCATTTAGCAACTGGAGAGGGATGGAAGAATCCGGAGGAAGACGTATAAAAAGATCAATAAATATTGATATGAAAAGTGTAAAATTTTGTACTAAAGAAATGCTTGACAGATTTAACAAAATACAATATCTCAGAGAATATACCGAAAAAAGAAAACTAGAAATTGAAGCGTATAATAAGGAAAATAACATTGATAAATCAATCGTTGTAAACGGTCGCAATATGACCAATATTGGTACTTTCAGGAAATATCTTGAAAAGTATCTTTATCATCATCCTAAAATACACAATGATATGACTTTCCTTATAAGGCAATTACAGCCTACCGATAAGGGAATACCAATTGAAATATATGTTTTTAGCAACGATCAGCGCTGGGCAAACTACGAAAGTATCCAGGCCGATATTTTTGATCACATTCTGGCTGTTATTCCTGAATTTGATCTAAGAGTATTTCAGAGCCCGTCAGGTGACGATTTCCAAAGAGTCCTTGGAAGTTAAAATCCCAGATGGATTTTTCAGGGAATATTAAATTGCTTTACTCCCCTTCTCCCCGGTACGTATTCTTATACAATCCTCCAGGGGAGTGATAAAAATCTTTCCATCTCCCACTTCACCTGAATCATTTGTTTTGGCTGCATTAATAATTGTATTAACCGTTATATCAACAAAATCATCATTAACTGCAATTTCCAGTTTTACTTTGGGTATCAGTCCTGGTATTATTTTTTTCCCTCTATAAATCTGTTCCCGGGTTTGCTGTCCATGCCCGGAAACCCGGATAACTGTTATCCGGGTTATCTCATTTTCAATAAGCGCTTCACGTACCTGGGCAAGTTTTATATCTCTTATTATCGCTGTTATTAATTTCATAATTCAATATTTTTTTCTTTTTTGCAAATATTAATAAAGTTATTATAAGCAGTAAGCTAAAAATTCAAATCCTGTTATTAACTCGCATTCAACATTCCATACCCGTGTTCTCCATGATAAGATGCATCAAGTCCCTGCATTTCTATTTTTGCCGGTGATCTTAATCCAATTATTTTATCTACTAAAATCACGATTATCAGGGTCACAACAGCTGCATATGCAATAGATATTAATACCGCAGAAATCTGAACACCTAACTGTTGAAAAACTGTCCATGTACCTCCTTCAGCAAGAGATGCGGCCTCGTTCATCCAGCTTTTTCTTATAAAGAATGATAGCATTATAGCACCGACAATTCCGCCAACTCCGTGTATTCCAAAAGCATCCAGACTATCGTCATAACCTAATTTGTTCTTAATTAATATGGCAATATAGCATAAGATTGCAGCTATGGCACCTAGTGCAAGTGCACCATACGGTTGGACAACTCCCGCTGCTGGTGTTACAGCAACTAATCCAGCAAGAATCCCACTGGCAAACCCTAATGCAGTTGCTTTTCCCTGGTGAACTCCTTCAATAATCATCCATGTAAGAGCTCCTGCAGCTGCAGCTGCCTGAGTGGCTGTTAATGCCTGGGCAGTATCAAGGCCACTATTTACACTACTTCCCGCATTGAAGCCAAACCAGCCGACCCAGAGTAATCCAGCTCCAAGCATTGTAATAACCAGATTGCTTGGAGGCATATTTGTTTTAGGGTATCCTCGTCTTGCCCCTAAATAAAGTGCTGCAACTAATCCACTAATACCGGCTGAAATATGCACCACAGTACCTCCGGCAAAATCAATCGCTCCGTTTGCACCCATATTAAACAGGAATCCGTCTTCAGCCCACACCCAATGACATAGAGGATTGTAAACAAATATACCCCAAAGTGCAATAAAAACAGCATAACCCTTAAAGGTAACTCTTTCGGCAAACGCACCTGCTATTAATGCCGGAGTAATAATTGCAAATTTGCCCTGAAACATCGAAAATACATAATCCGGGACACCATTATTTACCTCCGTATCAATGCCACTCAGAAACAATAAGCCCTTGTCCCATCCAATCCAGCCCCCCAGGGCATTCGGACCAAAACACATACTATAGCCAAAAGATATCCATAGCACTGTCATTATACCCATTGCAGCAAAACTATGCATTATGGTACCCAAAACATTTTTTGTTCTGACAAGTCCACCGTAAAACATTGCCAGCCCGGGAATCATTAATAGTACCAGGGCAGTTGAAGTTAGCATCCAGGCAGTAATTCCCGTATCCACTCCGTTTCCGTCCGAAGCATAAGAATTAACTGCAAAGAATAAAAGTAAAATCACTACAAAAAACAATGTTCTCTTTTTAAGTAATTCCATTTTTCAGCAGTTTAGGTTATTAAAATATGATTTATGAATATTTTTTTCGATATAATTGTACAAAGGTATATTATTATTATAATATAATCAATTATTTATTCTTTTTTTATTTTTAACCCTATATTTATAATGGTTATAAAGTCTATTTAATACCTTTTTTAATTTATTACCCCATTTTTGAGTGGGTATTTATTTAAAGTTATTATTTAATAATATTTATATTCTATACGCGAAAGGTTAATGTGAAGGCAGGATAAAATAAATACGGGGCCAAAAAAAAAGGCTGCCTTTTTAGACAGCCTCTTCCTTTTTCACCCTCAGTGAATCGAAGGATCTTTAATATTCTAAACAAGAATAATATTATTTTTTTTACATTCATCGACCATTTTCTGTGGCCAGATGCTTGACTGAATTTCACCCACGTGCGCCTTTCTTAAATAAAACATGCAAATTCTTGACTGGCCCAGGCCTCCTCCAATACAAAGAGGTAATTCATTGGACAACAATCTTTTATGAAACATGAATTCCTTTCTATCCATAGTATGTGTCACATCAAGTTGTTTCAGCAATGATTCTTTATTAACCCTTATACCCATGGATGAAATTTCGAATGCTACTTCCAAAACAGGATTCCAAAGAATAATATCTCCGTTGAGCCCTTTATAGCCATTTTGGGTAGGAGTAATCCAGTCATCATAATCGGGTGCTCTGCCATCATGCGGTTTGCCATCTGCTAAAGTACCTCCAATACCAATCACGAATATTGCACCGTATTTCCTGGCAGCTTCTTTTTCTCTTTCCCTTGGTGTAAGATCCGGATATTCTTCCAGCAATCGTTCAGAATGGATAAAAGTTATCTTATCTGGTAAAATTGGTTCAATATGTGAATAGTGCTCATAAATTACAAATTCTGTTCTTTTTAATACTTCGTAAAGCTTAATAACGATATATTTCAGGAAATCAAGATTCCTTTCTTCATTCCTGATAACTCTTTCCCAGTCCCATTGATCAACATATAACGAATGCAAATTATCCAATTCTTCATCAGGGCGAATTGCATTCATATCAGTATAAATTCCAAAGCCATGTTTTATATCATAATCAGCCAGTGCTATTCTTTTCCATTTTGCCAATGAATTTACCACCTCAGCCACAGCACTGTTCATGTCTTTAATCTCAAAAGAAACCTTGTTTTCCACTCCATTCAAATCGTCATTAACGCCTGTTCCTTTTATCACAAATAATGGTGCGGTTACTCTTCTAAGTTGCAACTCAGAGGATAAATTTTCCTGGAAAGTGTCTTTCACAAGTTTTATTGCTTTTTCTGTCTGCTTCAGATTCAGAAGCGGCTTGTAATTTTTCGGAATAGATAAGCCCTTTACCATAGATTTTAAAAATTTGGATTAATAAGTTATTACATACCAAAGTATCAATTTTTTACAGAACACTATAAAGATTTATTTAAAATTATTGCAATGATTTTCCTTTAATAATTTCCCAGCAGGATTATTACACAATAGTAATAATAAAAACAGAGGTATCAAAAGTTACCTTAAAATTTATCAATACTAAAAAATAATAAAAGCGCGAAACTAAAAACTTTCCTTTCTAATTACTAATTAAATTTTTATATATTGTGTTAATTTGTCACTTATTTAAATGCAATTATAAATATTTATAATTTATTTGCTCTATTTAATTACTATTTATATTTATTTTTTGTATTTTATTAACATTTTAGCATTATTTTTATTATGTTTGCACATTATTCTTATTAATTGTAATATAATATGGGCTATAACTTTAAAATTGACAGTTTAGATAAAAATATTCTTTCAATGTTGACGAAAAATGCAAGAGTTCCGTTTCTTGAAATTGCAAGGAATTGTGGAGTTTCCGGTGCAGCAATTCACCAAAGGGTACAAAGACTTTCCAGGCTTGGTATAATTTCCGGATCACAATTGATTATAGAACCAAAAAAAATAGGATACAGTACATGCGCTTATATTGGTATTTTTCTTGAGAATGCTTCATTATTTAATGACGTTTCTAAAAAACTGTTAGGAATACCTGAAATTACACAATGTCATTATACAACCGGCCAGTACTCCATGTTTGTTAAGGTATATACAAAGGATAACGAGCATCTGAAAGATGTATTAGCAGATAAAATCCAGGCAATTAATGGAATTTCACGAACTGAAACATTCATTTCGCTGGATGTTTTAATAGACAGGCAATTACCTGTAATTGAGAAACCAGATTAGGGATTTTGTATTTCTCTTTGTCTTACAACCTCATACATCATAATGGATGCTGCCACACTTACATTAAGCGAGCTTATTGAACCCAACATAGGTATTTTGACCAATTGATCGGCAATTTTTAATATATTCTTTTCTATTCCTTTATCCTCAGCACCTACTACTAATGCTGCGGGCAACGTTAAATCAATATTATAATATAAATCCTGAGCCTTTTCAGTTACTGCCACTATTTGTAATCCGCTATTTTTAAGGAAACTAATGGTTTTTACCAGATCAGGAGTTCGACATACAGAAAGATTATGCAATGCCCCTGAGGAGGTTTTAATTGCATCAGCATTTATTTGTGCTGCTCCTTTATTTGGTATTATTAAAGCATCAACACCTGCACCCTCTGCTGTTCTTGCTATTGCCCCAAAATTTCTGACATCTGTAATCCGGTCTAAAACAATCATAAAAGGAGCTTTCCCTCTTTCATATATTGCAGGTATTAACATTTCAGCATAGCGATATTCAATATCTGATGTTATGGCAATAATACCCTGATGATTATTCCTTGAAATATTATTCAATTTTTCAACAGGAACAAATTGATAGGGAACAATATTTTTCTTCAAATAATCAAATAACTCTGACTGTAATTCATTTTTAAATCCCTTTTTTATTAATACTTTTTGAAGGGATTTTCCTGCCCGGATAGCTTCAATTATTGAATGAATACCAAATATAAACTGTTGCTTAGCTTTAGACATAAAATAACCAGTTATTTATTTATCAGAATATTAAGTTAATCCAGCATAAAGACTTTCCCGTTCTTCCAGGATTCGACAGCTTCTCTCCAATGCCAGTCATAACTCTCAGAGCGCTCCAAAATATAATTATTTAGTGCATAAGGTGACGGAATATAATTAAATATAAAAGTTATTGATGATGAAAAGCTTTTACGGTAATATACCCATTTTTCCTGACTATCACTTCTATAAATATGCTGAGGCGGACCATAAATTACATAAATCATTCCCCGGTCAGTTTTCCATCCCGGCTTGAAGGATGTGAAATAAATATTTGCAAAATAAACCCTGTTATAGTAAATCCTGATTAGTTCTCTTGCTCTATCAATGCCATCAGCTTTGTTAAGCCAAAAATTATCAACTGCAAGCTTTTTATTTGTTGCTGCTTTCTGTTTTTCATATTCAGAAGATACCATAAGATACGAAAGTGGTTCAATTAACTGCTCTGCTTTCTCAATTTTTGGAAAATCCATTCCAAAGTTAAGAATTGTAAGGCCCTCATCTATAGTTGTATCTAATTGAAAATGGTATATCCCTTCATATTTAAGTAAGTATTTTAATCCCAGCTTAAAAGGAAGTGTCCACATGCTGTCAGGTTTTCCAAAAAATTGTCTTTCGCGGGCTAAAGAGAATGTCGGCTTAGGTAAAGGACTTTCCTTCCCGTAATAGGATACATATATCTTTTTATATCTATCGTTCCTGTAAAAAATAGTAAAGGGGCCATTGCGAATTACATAGGGAGCAAAATACGGGATACTATGAATATCATTTGATAACATGAAATTTTGTTGTGAAAATTCTGATCTTTTATCCACTATAATAAACTTCTGGTTCTCATCCCTTCTTATCAAATCAGTAGCTTTTACCCTTAACTCATAAGCTTTCCCGATTTTCGCCTTTAATGGGATTCTGTCAATAAATATTTGCTTTACACCTTCCCGCTCGAAAGTATATTGTAATTTCCCACTATCAGCCAATATTCCCTTTTTATCATTTTCAATATCAAATAGCTGGAATTCAATATTTACCCTTCCCAGATATTTTCCTTGTTCATTGGCCTGTGTATATAATAATTCTATTGGAAACAATTTTATAAACATGTCTGATGAACTGTCTGAATTATGATAAATGGTATAAACAGGACGTATTCTTGAGGACCCGGGACTATACATATTTGCGTAATTCCTGTCAATTGTAACTTTAAGAGGACTTTTGCAGGATATTAAAAGTAATGTTACTATGAATAATTGAATTAATTGTCTATTCATAAAGCTAGTCTAACATAGCTCAGGTTTACCTGATATTAGCAATAAAGTTACTTATTTTCTTTAACTTTAAGTTAATTATAATTCCCTATAAAATGTTTTTAATTACTTATATCAAGACCTTACCAGACAGGTATCCCTGTACTAAATTGTCTGTTTACAAACAAATTATCTAATAAAACAGTTATTAAATAAGGCCGAATAATTATGACATCTTTATGCTCATTAAGTTAACACTAAGGGATTATTAAAGATATTCTTATATATAAAATATTAAATTATCAAAAATTTTTATTAATTTGGTTTTAGAATAAATCTATAAGATATATATTAGTTATGGGTAATATTATTCAAAGCGCTTTCGAGTTATTCTTCCTGATTGGCTACATTATTGTTTATATAGTATCCATAATAATATTACGTCCATTCCGGCCGCACCGGAAACGCAAAAAATCTACAATTTCGCTTAAGGTTAGTTATTTGCTCTACCTGGCAGCATTTTTTTTCTTTACTTATCTCTTACTATTTGGGAACAAAGAACTTACTGAAGACAATTTTGCTTACGAAACATTGTTTAATATCCACTTTCTCTTATTCCTCACTGCTACAGTTATCCCAAATATTGGAATAATGGTCAGAAAAAAAGTCAAAAAGAACAGGATTGAATTTAATGTGATGTATACTCTGATTAATATCCTATATTTTATGTATCTGCTTTATTTATGTATATCAAAAAAGTGGGCTCTGCTTTAATTTTATATATTTTTTTTTTAAAATCCCTCATTGAAAACTATTAAGAATCCAAATAAATATTTTAGGATACTAACCGGAAAAAAACGAAATTTACAGCAATTTTAAACATTAAAATAAAAATGGATAGGTCAGATATTTACAGAATTAGTAATAAAACTAAGATAACCAAGACATTTAAGACATTTGTAAGTGAAGAATATTTTCAGAATTGTATATCATGCAATAAATTCTTATTAAATAATGATTCACAATATGTTATAGAAAAGGCAATTAAAGATAATCATGTTGAATTCGAATATGCTATGTGTATAGAATGTACTGAAAAAATGAGAAAGAAATTATCCCCCCAATCACTGCAACGAATAGGGGATTACTTTGATAAACATGTTAATATATCTGATAAAATAAATGATTTACTTGAACATAACTGTCCGTCTGTTGATGAGTGTTTATCCAAATGTTTAATAAGTGGTTCATCAATCAGCTCCCTGGATGAATACCAGATTTTTGCACTCTGCGAGGGAGAAAGCCTTCTATTATCATTTTTCCCTTATATGATAAGCCATGCTGCGTTAGAGGATATGCAGGAACTACTTTCATCTCAAACAAAAGATGAACTTGATGATTTTACCAGCAAACATTTTGACTTACCTCCTGAATGGAAAGAAGCAATAAAAGGTAAAAAGTTAATTCTTCTTTAACAGTAATTCCTAATATATTTAACTTGTGAACTGCTAATGAACGCCTAAATATTAATGAATTACCATCAACATGATTACAAAAATACCAATAGAAATTATCAGAATTGAGAATGAAGGTTACCATTTAATCATCAAGGGAAAAATTAACAAAAAAGTATCCAACCTTATTATTGATACCGGAGCTTCAAGATCCGTTTTTAGCAATAGTCTGTCTGGTATCCGGAAAGGAGAAAGTGCATATTTAAATCAAACCGATTTGAGTACCACTTCATTATTATCTGATGAAATCCCATCAGTAAATGGAATTATTAACGAGTTCCAGGTAGGAGCTTTACGAAAATCATATTATGAAGCAACCTTTATTGATATTGAGTACATTAATAAACTCTATAATGATTCTGTGGGAAAGACAATTGACGGATTAATTGGTAACGATTTGTTGATTAAACATCAGGCAATAATAGATTATTTAAATTCGATGCTTGTACTAACTTATTAGTTTAAAATTAACCATAATAATCAGACATTTTTATGATATGAAAAAATATACTATCGTACTTAATTTCTTACTAGTATCAAGTATATTATTACGAGCAAATATAAACGTCCCTGATTCATTGATTAGCTATTATGATATTACACATACTACTAAATTTGAAGCACAGGTTGTTAATCGGTATATTGAATCCCGAATTCCGGAATATTTTAAATTGTTCTTAGCGCCATCTGAGGATATTGACTCCGTTAAGGCAGAAAAGTATTTAAATACCTTCAACATATTTTATGAAAATCTTACATCAGGAAAATTCCTGAAATTTAAACCCAAAAGGAAGATTAAGACAATTTACAGAACTGTTCATAATAAATTTTTAAAGAAATATGAGTTACTGACCACATTTGATAAAATATTTAAAAATGGAGAATATAATTGTGTAACAGCTTCGGCATTATATGGTGTAATTTTGCATAGATTAAATATTCCTTTTTTCATTATTGAAACACCCATACATGTATATATCGTATCATATCCTGATAAAAATCGCATAAAAATTGAATCCGGTGGACCATATGCAGGTTATTTTGTATATACTCAAAGCTTAAAAAGAGATTATATTGAATATTATAAGAGATTTAGATTTATTGATGAAGAGGAATATAGCAATTCTACTATCGATGATTTATTTGATAAATATTATTTTTCAGGAAATAAAATATCACTCGAAGAGCTGGTTGGTATACACTATCTTAATATCTCAGTATACAACTATCTGGAAAATAAACCTGCCAAAGGTTATAATTGTCTGGAAAAGGCATATTTATTTAATCCCTCAGAGGGAACCAGAATATTATTATTTAATTACCTTAATTATATGGTCACTTCACAGGAATATGATAAACTTCAGGATTTAAATTATCTTCTTAAACTATCAAAATTTTCGTATCATCCATCAGTAAAAGAAACAATTATATCTGAATTCTTAAAAATTACAGAAGATAATCTGATTAATACAAGTAATACTGAATACTATGATAGTGTTTACAATTATTTATCAGAAAAAATTATAAATGCCGAATATTTAAAAGATATTGCATTGATTTATAATTATGAAAAGGGGAAGTTTTTATTCAACAATGACGATCATATTGAAAGCCATGACTATTTTAAAA
>CBFCXR010000016.1:0-27664 GCA_965602045.1 uncultured Bacteroidales bacterium
AGATTATAATATAATCATTTTAAAAATATTTTGCTATATTTATTTCATAAAATTTAATCTTAATACCTGAATGTACTTCAGCAACAACATCAAACTACTACGCAAGCGTAAAGGCCGCACTCAGGACGAGGTGGCTCATGCGTTAAAAATGAAACGTTCTACCCTCAGCGGATATGAGAACGAAGTGAGTCTTCCTACTGTTAATGTACTTATTGCATTTTCAAAATACTTTGGAATTGCAATTGATACATTGGTATTGGTTGATCTTGGTACCATATCCGAAAGTCAGTTGTCTCAGCTGGAAAGAGGAGGGGACGTTTACCTGAAAGGTAGTAATATCAGGGTTTTGGCAACCACAGTAAACAGTAATAACGAGGAAAACATAGAGCTTGTTCCTGAAAAAGCTAAAGCAGGCTATGCAACAGGTTTTGCTGATCCTGAATTTATAAAGAAACTGCCTGCATTTCAATTGCCTTTTTTATCCAAACAAAAAAAGTTCCGTACTTTTCAGTTAAGCGGTGATTCTATGTATCCTATTCCCCATGGAGCATGGGTTACAGCTGAATTTATTCAGGACTGGAATAACATTATTGACGGACACGGGTATATAATACTTACTCTTGATGAAGGTATTGTTTTCAAAATTGTTGAAAACCTTATCAGGAAAGAAAGCAGCCTTAAGCTTTATTCTTTAAATCCTATATACGAACCTTATCACTTACCCGTAAATGAGGTTAAAGAAGTATGGAAATTTATCCATTTTATAAGTTCTGAGATTCCTGAGCCTGTGCTTCCGCAGGATGAATTGATGAAAACAGTTAACAACCTGAAAAAAGATATGAATATGTTGAAAAATAGAATCTTAAAAAACGGGGAAAATTAATTAACTTAATGGAAAATACTTTAATCAGTATATATTGAAATTTATATTCTTTATTTCATTTTTAGTTAAACTTTATTATAAAGATGCCTTATGAATCCATTTGAAATAGCTAAAAAGCAACTTGAAATCGTTGCAAAAAAAATGAAACTTGACTCAAACATCCTTAGCTTCCTTGCCAGGATTGAACGATCATTAATAGTATCCATCCCTGTTATAATGGATAGCGGGAAATCTGAAATTTTCGAAGGGTATCGCGTACAGCATTCAACTGTCAGGGGACCTGGTAAAGGCGGAATAAGGTTTAGTAAGTTAGTTACACTTGATGAAGTAAAAGCTCTGGCAATGTGGATGACATGGAAAACAAGTCTTCACAACCTGCCATTGGGAGGCGCAAAAGGGGGGATATGTTTAAATCCGAATAAATTATCCCCAAGGGAACTGGAACAAGTCACCAGGCGATATACGGCCGAAATTATAAATATTATCGGACCGGATAAAGATATTCCTGCTCCGGATGTTGGTACAAATGCGCAATCTATGGCATATATTATGGACACATACTCTATGCAATGCGGAAAAACAATTCCAGGCGTAGTAACCGGAAAACCTATAGAAATAGGAGGCTCTCCCGGAAGAAGTGAAGCAACAGGTACAGGACTTTTCTTTGTTGTTGAAAAAAGTTGCGAAAAATTAGGATTTGATTTGAAAAAAATGACTTCTGCTATTCAGGGATTTGGAAAAGTAGGCTCAATTATCGCCAGGAAATTATATCAATATGGAAGTAAAGTAATTGCTATCTCGGAATATAATGGAACAATCTTTTCTGAAAAAGGTATTAATATTGACAAATTAATTAAATGGGTAAACAGTGGAAAGCAATTAATAGATTTTAAAGATAATTCAGTTAAAATTATCCCTAATATTGATTTCTTTAACATTAACTGTGATATTTTAATTCCTGCCGCAACAGAAAATCAAATCACTAAGGATAATGTAAATGATATCAAATGTAAAATTATTCTTGAGGGCGCAAACGGTCCGACTACCCCTGAAGCAGATGAAATTCTGGAAAAGAGAGGAGTGCCTGTTATCCCTGATATTCTTGCTAATGGTGGCGGAGCGATTGTTTCTTATTTTGAATACGTTCAGGATATAAATGCATACTACTGGGATTTAAACCGGGTAAATAAAGAATTGAAGAAGATTATCCTTAATACTTTTAATGATGTGTTTAGCCTATCCAGAAAAGAAAAAGTCACTCTTAGGACTGCTGCTTATATGATTGCAGTTTCAAGAGTTGCAACTGCAGTGAAATTAAGAGGTATATTTCCGTAATAATGATAACCATGAAAATTAGCAGTAATACAAAAAAAGAAAGCTAAATCATATTATATAAAAATCAATAATATAATTTAGCCTTTCAATTATCTCTTTTCTACGTCAATTACCAATAATAAACTATTCTCAACTCCTGGTTTCAAAAATTACTTTTTGTAAGAATAATACACTAAATCAAACAATTAATCTGTACTAAAAAGCAAATTTAGATACTCTGGTATATTTATAAATAATAACAATTCCCTGAGAACTTTTTCAAATACCTCAGTTATTGCATATTATTGCTTACGCTACTAAGTGTTATTATCCGTACGTTTTGGCCTGGCAATATTTACTACAATTTGCCTGCCGTCAATTTCTTTTCCGTTTAGTTCATTAATAGCTGCTTTAGCTTCTTCTTCATTAGTCATCTCTATAAAAGAAAAACCTTTACTTCTACCGCTATACTTGTCGGTAATGATCTTTATCGAGGAAACTTCTCCGAATTCCTCAAAATATTCCTTCAATTCAGATTCTTCAACTTTGTAACTCAGGTTACCTACATAAATGTTCATAATTCAATTTATTTAATATTTATACTAATTAAACGTCATATATAAGTGGAAAATAGTATTCAGGAAAGATTAAAAAGAAAGTACTTAACATAAGAGCGAAAATTCATACTGTTTTATTTAATTTTCAAATATACAATTTGCATTTTAAAACTCTGCAAAAAATTATTATGAAATTTTCTAATAATTTCAGAGTATTTCAACTATCTCAATTTCTATTTTGAGATCTTTATCAGGTTTTTAAATCTTTTGCAAAGATACTGATATTTTTAATAAACAAACAAATTACTTGAAAAGTTTGTCTATAAAAAATATTAACAGTAGCATACTTTATGCTTTTATTTATAAGCATTTGTAACTAAATTAACATTTTTTTAAGGTTTTATTGTGAATATCAACCTAAGATTAACAAATAAGCCGAATGAAGCATAATTCTTTAGTATAATTAACAAAGTATTTAATATCATTCATTTTTACTAACTTTAAAATGAATTTATAAATTTTTTATGATGGCTAAATATATAGGTGTATTAACTTCAGGTGGCGACAGTCCTGGTTTAAACGCAGCATTAAGAGGATTGGGAAAGGCTGCAGACGGTCTGTATGAGATGCAGGTAATCGGATTTAAAGATGGATTCCGGGGATTAATGGAAAATCGTAATATGAGGTTAAACAGGCAAACTCTTTCAGGCATACTTACAATAGGAGGGACCATACTCGGTACAAGTCGGGACAAACCGCATAAAATGCCGGTTGGAGGGAAAACGATGGATATGAGGGATGTTATTGTTGAAAACTATGAGAGACATCATCTGGATTGTCTTGTATGTATTGGAGGCGGTGGAACTCAAAAGAATGCTTATGAGCTGCTAAAGAAAGGATTAAACATTATTACATTGCCTAAGACTATTGATAATGATGTAGCAATGACCGATACTACCTTTGGTTTTGATACGGCACTTACCGTTGCAGTTGATGCAATTGATCGTTTACATAGTACAGCACATAGCCATCATAGAATTATTGTAGTTGAAATAATGGGGCATATGGTAGGTTGGTTAGCTTTAGGTGCTGGCCTTGCAGGCGGAGCTGATGTTATTTTAATTCCTGAAATTCCTTATGATATTAATATTGTGGCTGAATCAATATTAAAGAGAAGCAGATACGGTTCACCATTTAGTATCGTGGCTGTTGCAGAAGGTGCATTATCAAAAGAAGAAGCCACTGAGATAGAAAAACTGGAACAGAAAATAAAGAATACGGAAAACAAGCAGGAAAAAACAAAATTAAAATCACAACTTACTTCTTTAAGAACATTAAGAGAAGGTAATACAATGAGGCTTGCAGATTTGCTGGAAGAAAGGACAGGCCTTGAATCGCGGGTTACAATACTGGGCCACCTTCAACGCGGTGGAATACCTACTGCTTCTGACAGACTTCTGGCAACTACTTTAGGAACATCCTGTGCTGATTACATTTCTAAAGGAGTTTTCGGAGTTATGATAGCTGCCAGGGGAAATTATACCAGGCCCGTACCACTTGAAAAAGTTATAGGTGTAAGAAAGTTCGTCCCTATAGACCATACATGGATAAAAAGTGCCAGGGCAGTTGGCACTTGCATGGGAGATTAAACTAATTACATATTCTTAATTATTTCGTCGCCAAACTCAGATGTTTTTAGTTTTTTAGCTCCTTCCATTAATCTTTCAAAATCGTAAGTTACATTCTTAGCAATGATAGAGGCTTTTATTCCTTTAATTATTAATTGGGCTGCTTCTTCCCAGCCTATATAATCAAGCATCATTACTCCTGAGAGTATTAATGAGCCGGGATTTACCTTATCCTGTCCGGCATATTTCGGAGCAGTGCCGTGTGTTGCTTCAAAGATAGCATGACCAGTTTCGTAATTAATATTTGCTCCCGGAGCAATACCAATACCTCCAACTATTGCAGCCAGCGCATCAGAAATATAATCCCCGTTCAGATTCATAGTCGCAATCACCGAATATTCCGAAGGCCTTGTTAGAATCTGCTGTAAAAATGCATCGGCAATTACATCTTTTATAATTACTTCTTTACCCGTTTTTTCGCTAACAATGGAACACCATGGCCCACCATCAATTAATTTTGCTCCAAACTCGTTTTGTGCCAATTGATATCCCCAGTCACGAAAAGCACCTTCAGTAAATTTCATAATATTGCCTTTATGCACCAAAGTAACTGACGGTAGTTCGTGCTTTACAGCATAATTTATAGCAGCCCTTACCAGTCTGTCAGTCCCTTCCTTCGATATCGGTTTAATTCCAATTGATGTTGTTTCAGGGAACCTTATTTTAGTAACTGCCATTTCATTTTGAAGAAAAGATCTTATTTTATCTAACTCTTCAGTACCATACATCCATTCAATTCCTGCATAAATATCTTCGGAATTTTCCCTGAATATCATCATATCAGTTTTATCAGGACGCTTAACAGGTGATGGTACACCTTTATAGTATCTTATAGGCCGTAAACAAACATATAAATCGAGTTTTTGGCGCAGGGCTACATTCAAAGAGCGTATTCCTCCTCCGACCGGTGTTGTTAAAGGACCTTTTATTGCTACTAAATATTCTTTTATAGTATTCAGTGTTTCATCCGGTAACCAGTCGCCTGTTTTGTTATATGACTTCTCGCCTGCATAAACTTCTTTCCAGATAATTTTTCTTTTACTATTATATGCCTTGTCCACGGCGGCATCCAATACTCTTACCGAAGCAGCCCAAATATCAGGACCTGTACCATCTCCTTCAATAAATGGTATAACCGGATAATCCGGAATGTTTAACACTCCATTTTCAATTGATATCTTTTTTCCTTCCATATGTTATTTTACTTAATTGTTATGCGTGATAAAAATATTTACTTGTTTTATTTAGGATGCAAAACTAATTAAACTTATAAGAAATATTGCCCTTCTACTCAAAATCGAGGTTGAATTCCTGCTTTAGCTTATTCAGGATTGGATTTTTCTTGCTCATAAATTCAAATTTCTCATCAGATGTATAAGGAATTTTGTTTTCATTAGCCTCTTTGCCTAGTTTTAAATCTATTTCAATAGGGGTATTCTCACATTTTTCACTCAAATAACTCACTAATTGCGGTTTAATCCTGGATTTAAAGTCATCATATTGCACATCGTTACTTAGTTCAAGTTCAATCATACCCTTTTCATTAATAGTTGGGATGTGACTTTTCAGGGTGCTGTACATGCGGGGCATACTTTCCTTTATAGACTCAGCAAAATCATCCCAATAAGATTTTAATTCATCAATAGAAATGGTAGCTGCAGATTCTTTTTTTTCAGATATCCCGGGCTTATTATTTTCCTGTTTCTCAACATTAGCATTTTTGGCCGGCACATTGTCTACGTCTTTTAGAGCCTCTTTAATTGAAATGGATGATATTGTTTTTGAATCGGGAGTATATTGTTTTTGCTTTTCTGTTTTTTTTTCTTCAGCAATATTTCCTGGTGGTTGCTTTAATTTAGTATCAACCGGCACAGATGATTTTTCAGGTGTTAGTTCAATTTCAGGTTCTTTAATTTCCCGGACTACATCACTTTTTTTTTTGCCGGTAATAGTACACAGCTTTACCAGTGCCAGTTCAACATGCAATCGTTGATTTTTGCTTGCTTTATAACCAATATCACATGCACTGCATATTTCAAGTGCTTCATAAATAAACTCCGGCGGACACTGTTTTGTTTGCGATAAATATTGTTGCTTAAATGTATTACCTGTTTCAAGCAGTTGAATCGTTTGTTCATCTTTACATACAAGCAGATCCCTCAAATGGTTGCTTAAGCCGTTAATAAAGTTATGTGCATCAAAACCATTATTTAAAATTTCATTAAAAATTAACAATGCTTTTGAAACGTCCTGATTAATAAAAGCAGTGGTTAAATTGAAATAATAATCGTAATCCAATACATTAAGGCTTTCAATTACTCCTTTATATGTAATTTTTTTATCAGAGAAACTGATTAACTGATCAAATACAGATAGTGCATCACGCATTGCTCCATCAGCTTTTTGGGCAATAATGTGAAATGAGTCAATCTCATACTCAATACCTTCCTGTTTAGATATGTATTCCAGATATTTGACTATGTCTTCAATTTGAATCCGGTTAAAATCATAAATCTGGCAGCGGGATAATATTGTAGGTATAATTTTATATTTTTCAGTTGTAGCTAAAATGAAAATAGCATGAGGCGGAGGCTCTTCCAGGGTTTTAAGGAAGGCATTAAAAGCAGATTGTGACAGCATATGAACCTCATCAACTATATAAATACTATATTTACCAATTTGAGGTGGAACACGAATCTGTTCAATGAGATTCCGGATATCATCAACGGAATTATTTGATGCTGCATCCAGTTCATGAATATTGTATGATCTTGATTCATTAAACGATTTGCATGATTCACATTTATTGCAGGCTTCCAGATTTTCATCAGGATTTATACAATTAATTGTCTTGGCAAATATTCTGGCACAGGTAGTTTTTCCTACACCTCTTGGTCCGCAAAACAAAAAAGCATGAGCTATTTGCTTGCTCTTGATTGCATTTTTTAAAGTTTTTGTTATAGAAGCTTGTCCAACTACTGAATCGAAAGTGTCAGGGCGGTATTTTCTTGCTGAAACAATGAAATTTTTCATATTATTTTATCAAAACTAGGACAAATATATTTAAATAAAAGTTTAAATGAAAAGAAAATCTGTATAGTCGGATTACCACTATTTGTCATGTTAATATTCAATATTTTACAATGAAAATTAACGTTTATCCATAACATTAATTAATAGAATATTTCTTTGAAATCTTTAAAAATCGTTTTTTTGTTTGAATAGATAAAAAAAGTTCATATTTTTGCGTCCCTGAAATTTGATGTTAAATATAAGTGAGGGAATGATTAATCAATACGAAACAGTTTTTATTGCAACTCCTGTTTTATCTGAAACTCAGATGAAAGAAGTTGTTAATAAGTTTAAAAGCCTTATTACAGATAATAAGGGCGAAGTAATAAATGAAGAGGACTGGGGATTAAGGAAATTAGCTTATCCTATACAAAAAAAGTCTACTGGATTCTACTATTTAATTGAATTTAAAGTTGAAGGAGACACTATTGACAAGTTGGAAATCGAATTTAGGAGAGATGAAAGGATAATTCGCTTTCTTACAGTAAGAATGGATAAGTATGCCAGAGAGTATAGCGAGAAAAGAAAAACCAAAAAAGTTGCTGAAGAAAAAGTGAATGAGGAATAAATTATGGCACAGAATCAATCAGAAATAAGATATTTAACTCCTCCTGCTGTAGAAATCAGGAAGGTTAAATACTGCCGTTTCAAAAAGAATCGTATAAAATATATAGACTATAAAGATCCCGAGTTCTTAAAGAGATTTTTAAATGACCAGGGTAAAATTCTGCCTAAGCGGGTCACTGGTACATCATTGAAATATCAACGTAAAGTTGCAACTGCGGTTAAAAGAGCTCGTCATATTGCACTTTTACCTTATGTTACTGATTTGCTTAAATAAGACAAAAGGGGAATTATGGAAATTATACTAAAACAGGATCTTAATAATATAGGTTATAAAGACGAAATTGTTACCGTTAAAAATGGTTTTGCCCGTAACTATCTTATACCAAAAGGATATGCGGTAAACGCTACTGCTTCGGTAAAAAAAGCACACCTGGAAATACTTAAACAAAAAGCTCATAAGGAAGATAAAATAAAAGATGAAGCTTCTAAGATAGCTGAGAAACTGAAAGAACTCACATTATCAATTGGTGCCAAAACAAGCTCAAAAGGCAAAATTTTTGGCTCAGTTAATACTATTCAGATTTCTGCAGCCCTCAAAGAAAAAGGATTTGAAATAGACAGGAAAAATATTACGTTCAAAGAAGAATTAATTAAGGAGGTTGGCAAATATACTGCCATAATTAAATTACATAAAGAAATACAGGCTGAGGTCCCTTTTGAAATTATTACCGAGTAAGCTTCAGGATTACATATAATCATACCAACTCTTTCTTTTATCATATTTTAAATCGCGCAGAATAGCCGATTTTGCATTAATTGTGAATGAGTAATGTCTATGCGGACCGAAGGGTACTATAGTAAATCGCATTTCCCAGCAATGTAAATTCCTGTGTATATTAATATTAGTAACAGTTACATCCTTGCGCTCAAAATCATAACCGGTGTTACCTCCGATTTTCCACTTATCTGTCAAACTTATATCTCCTGATATCCTGAGTGTTTGTATAACTCTTCTCGTTTCTTCCAGTCCGGGCTTTGATAATGTCCAGCTATAATTCACTCTTAAGCTCCAGGGAACACTGAAATCAACATAATCCCCGTAATAATATCCATCAGTTTGATCAAAAGACTCCGGAAGTACCTCAGACGTTTCTTCTTCTTCTTCTTCTTCTTTAACTCCTTTAACTACTTTATCCTTTTTAGTCCCCGCATTCGATCTTAAAGACATTCCTATATTGATTGATGAACTTATATGCCGGGCTAGCTTATTTGATTCCAGCAATAAGTACTTGTTCATTTCTTTGCCAAGGGTATCCAGTACATAAGGACTGAAACTACCGCTATATCTGACGGTAATCATACCTTCCAGAAATCTTGTTGAAGTAGTCATACTAATATTAGACCACCGGTATTCATCTTTAAAAGGATTATAACTCGTATTAATATTCAGATTTTCAATCAGCTTGATTTTTTTTGGTATTCCTGTAGTATCATTTTTTGGCCTTACTTTTAATTCCAGGTTATTACTTAGTCCTAAACTTACTGAGCCGCTCCTTCCTGATTCATAAGGAGTGCCAAATATGTATTTATCAAATATTGAATATTCATGTTCTTCGGAAGGTATTGCAACAGATTTTGGATATCTTACCGTCCTGTAATAATTTGGCATCACACCTGTCATGTCGGGTTTGAAGCTAAAACCCGCCGATGGTGTAATAACATGCCGTAATGCCATAAAATATGATTCCTCATTAGCAGTTTCAATCATTCCGTAAATTTTTGGGCTGGCTGAAAAACTTATTCCGGGAACAATGGCATGGGCATAACTCAGTCCCCAAATAGTATCAACTATTAATCCGGAAGTACCTTCATTGTAAAATATTGCTGTGTCAGGAACCCTTTTATTTATCTTACTGCCATATAAAACTCCATTATAACTCAGCGAAGGCGTAATATTTATCAGGTTAAGAAGCTTTATGTTTGTCAAAGATACCGGTATGGTATGTTTAAAACCATTTTTCATATTCTTTAGCGTTTCTTCTCTAAATAAGGTAGAATCATAAGCATTTATCCTATTGTCAAGATTAGCCGAATAGCCAACCTGAATATTTTCAAACCATTTAAACTTGCCCCCGGCATTTTTACTTCTGAAGGGGTATATGCGGCTCATATTAAATGATACTTTTGGCAGGTTTAAATCTACTGTCTTGTTTATGCTGTTCTGGGAGTGGTTTAAACTTGCAGCCAGATTAAATGGTGTTCCAGGCCATCTTTTTGAAAATGTAATACTCGAACTTTTTGTATTTTGTATGTAGTTCGACATATTGTAGCTATGGTTCTTATCGTAAGAATGTGATGAATAGTTAACATTTGCTGAAAATGTTCTTGTGGGATTTGCTTTAGGACTTTGCGAATGAGACCATCTGATTGAAAAATCATTAGTTTTAGGAGGATCAGGATTTTGATTTGATATTTTATTAATATAAAACCTTGTACTAAAATTGCCACTGAACTTATAGCGTTTTACATATCTTGAAGATGTACTTACACCCCATGTTCCCCGCGAGTATACATCTGCCATTACATTCAAATCAAAGTAATCACTGAGGGCAAAATACCATCCTCCATTTCTGAGATATAATCCACGTGACTCTTCATTACCATAAGTTGGTATAAGTAAACCCGAAGATCTTTCTATAGTATTCGGGAAAAATCCAAATGGAAGAATTAATGGTAAAGGTATATCTTCCATTACCAGGTAAGCCGGACCACTTATAATTTTTTCTTCAGGTATGGCAATAGCCTTCGTTAAACCAATATAGAAATGAGGGTGTTCGGCATCACAAGTTGTATATTTGCCACCTTTCATATGGATATGGCCATTATCCAATCGCTTGGTCTGGTTACTATGTAAATAACCTTCCCCTTGCTTAGTGAATACACCCTTTATTAATCCTTTCTTTGTCTTAAAATTATATCTTAATGTATCTGACTCAAAAGTCTCATTACCCTGCTTAAAAACCGGCTTTCCTGTAGATTCGCCCGATGAGTCAGTCAGACTGGTTGCCATAACAACATTATTTGCCATATCGAATACTATATAATCTGCTTTGAGCTCAATATCATCGTAATTTACCTGGGCTTCACCAAATAAGTATATTTTTTGTTCTGATATAGCAATTCTAAAAGAATCTCTGGAATTATATATTACATCAGATTCAATTGGGCTTTTCCCGGGTTTTTTAACATCCCGGACTAATGTATCTGAAGTTATTGTATCAACTGGTAGTTGCAGGGTGTCTAATCCCGGAGTAATTAATGTGTCGTTAAACGTTATTGTATCCTGTGCATGCCCTTCTGAAAACGTTAGTATATATAAACAGATAACAAAAATTAATTTTGGAATAGCATAATATTTATGTGATTTATTTTTAAATAAATTATTATTTATAATATTATACATATAAGAAATTCGTTTATTAAGTAATCCATATAAAGCAACATGTCAATATAATATATATTATAATTCTTTATTAACATTTCCATAATATGATAAGCAGAAATACTATTTTTGCAAAAAAAAGTTATCAAAAGAAACCTGTAAAACTAATAAATTATAAGTTTCTCCAATGTATAAAAAAAAATCATGCTTAATTATCAGTAAACGTTCAATTAATATTATTCTTGTATTATTTTTAATTATTCCTGAATTAGAAGGACAATTTACTTCAAACAACATAGATCTTAAAGTAGATACTATAGTTATCGATCCCGGACATGGGGGTAAGGATCCCGGTTCGATAGGAATGCAAACCACAGAAAAAGAAATAGTATTATCAATCGCTCTTAAGTTAGGAGAATTAATTGAAGAAAGACTTACGGATGTTGAAGTGATATACACTCGTAAAACTGATGAATTTGTGCCTCTGGACAAGAGGGCAGAAATAGCAAATAAACATAATGCCGATTTGTATATTTCTATCCATGCAAATGGCCTGTCAAAGAAAGATGTCAGCGGAACGGAAACATTTGTTCTTGGTATTCACAGGGCTGAAGAAAACTTTGAGGTTGCTAAACGGGAAAATTCAGTTATTCTTCTGGAAGATGATTATACTCAAAGGTATGAGGGATTTAATCCTGATTCTCCTGAAACTTATATTATGTTAGCCCTGATGCAGAAAGTATATTTTGGTCATAGCATAAAATTTGCCACATATGTCCAGGATCAATTCAGAGACAGGGCCAAACGAAAGGACAGGGGAGTGAAACAACAAGGTTTACTGGTATTAGCTCAATCTGCAATGCCTGCTGTATTAATTGAAGTCGGATTTATTACAAATATTGAAGAAGAACAATTTCTAATGACTGAAAATGGTCAGGATTATATTGCCTCTGCCATATACAGAGCTTTAAGAGATTATAAGAATATTATTGAAGCAAGGAATATGATCGCCCAGATTAATAGTTCCAATCATTTTAGCGATGCCGGGAATTTCTCTTTTGACTCGACTCAAAATAGATTAGCAGATGGTGACAGCCTCGCAAATACTAATTCAACAGAAAAAGGCACTGACGATGTTCCCTTGAAAATTGTGAAACGTAATCCGAATATCATATTTAAAGTCCAGGTTTCAGCTTCTACAAATCCTGTCTCATTAGATTCTGATATTTTTGAAGATTTTAGTGATGTCAGAGAATATTATATGTCGGATATTTATAAATATGCTGTTGGAAACAAGCAAACATATGATGAAATTGTAAATTATAGCAAATGGGTAAGGAACCGGTTTCCGGATGCGTTTATAATTGCAGTTAAAAATGGGAAAATTATTCCTTTAAGTAAAGCATTAAAAGAATCAAAAAGTAACAATTAAGTAATTAGTATATTAAGCCGTTATACAATAACTTTATAGAAGAATATGTTTGTATATATAAGTTTGGATGCAAAACTTTTAGGAGATTAACTATTATAACAATTAATTGAATAACGTCAAAACAGTAAATACTTTAAACATGAAAATATCTAGAGAATTAAAAATTGGAATTATTACTGTAGTAACTCTAGTTGCATTTTTCTGGGGATTAAATTTTTTAAAAGGCATAAATGTATTCAAGTCTACTGATGAATACTTTGTTGAATATGATAAGATCGAAGGACTGCTTGAGTCAGCAGTAATTAATCTGAACGGGTATAAAGTAGGAAATGCCAGGTCAATATATTTTGATAGTAAGAATCCCGGAAAAATCATTGTTAAACTTGAACTGCAGGAAAATATCAAAATTCCTGTTAATTCTGTTGCAGTAATTACAAGCTCAAGTATGATTTCAGGAATTAAGGATATAAAACTTGTTTTTAGCGACAGCAATGTATATCACAATTTCGGTGATACTCTTATGGGAGGTTTGGATAAGGGAATATCCGGTATTATTGATCCGATTAAAACTCAGGCCGAAGAAACAATAGCTAATATTGATTCTGTGCTGATTATTATGAAGAATATATTTAATAAAAATACACAGGCTAATTTAAAACATACATTCGCCAAACTTGATACAATTAGTACTAATTTCAATAGTACTTTAAAGTCAGATGGCAGTCTTACAAAAAGCATAGAAAATCTTTCATACATAACTGGGGAATTGAAAAACAAAAGCGGGGAACTATCGTCACTCTTAGTCAATTTTTCAGCTGTTTCCGATTCATTGGCGCAGTCAGAAATCAAATCCACAATCAACAATACAAATAAAACAATACAGGCAACAACTGAGATTCTTGAGAAAATTAATAACAGTGAAGGTACTTTAGGTATGTTAGTAAATAACGATACGCTATATCATAATTTGAAAAATACTTCTGAAAGCCTTGATATATTGATAAAAGATCTAAAAGAACACCCTAAAAAGTATGTACATTTCTCATTATTTGGCAGTAAAGATAAATCAGACAAATCGAGGTAAAAAAACTTCGTTTTTTTACTAAAATATTACAAAAAATTTTCAATTTAAACATGTTCTAAATTAAATTAATTGAATAAAGTTAACCTTAACTTCAATTAAAGTTAATTAAAGATGTAATTAGCAAATTATTAAAAGTAACATTAGTTAATAGGCAGACGTTCAGCATAATAAGCTTTTTTCATTTTTTTTAAAATTTTAATCTTCTGATAATAAAACAAATATCTTTATATCATATAAGTCAATAGAAAATTAATTTTTTTTATAAGTTTTTTTTCACAAAATTGCTATAAGAAATAATTAAACTAGTTTTATTTTTAATCACCTAAAACCTAATTAAATATAAAAATGCACAGGGAAATTTGGAACAATTGTCTTAAGATTATTAAAGACAATGTTCCTTCCATCAGCTTCAGAACCTGGTTTGAACCCATTATAGCCGTTGGTCTGGAGAACAAAGTGTTAACCATTCAAGTTCCTAGTCCTTTTTTCTATGAATACTTAGAGGAAAAATATATTGAAATAATAAGTAAGACATTAAGAAAGGAACTTGGATATGATGCCAAGCTGGAATATTGTATAGTAATGGAGAATAGCAGTTATTCTAATGCAAGACCATATACTGTTAAGTTTCCTGCGAAAAATAAGACCGATTTAAGAAACAGGCCGGTTAGTGTCCCTCTCAATATGGAAGAAAATGCCATAAAAAATCCTTTTATTATTCCGGGTATTAAGAAACTGAACATAGAGCCACATTTGAATTCTGATAATTCTTTTGAGAATTTTGTTGAGGGAGAATGCAACAGGCTGGCGAGATCTGCAGGATATGCCGTAGCAAATAATCCCGGAGGCACGGCTTTCAATCCTCTTTTAATTTATGGTGAATCAGGTTTGGGTAAGACACATCTGGCCCAGGCTATTGGTATTGAAAATAAGCAGAAATTCCCTGACAAGACTGTTCTATATGTTAATGCAAATAAATTCCAGACTCAATTTGTCGAATCTATAAGAAATAACAATAAAAACGACTTTCTGCACTTCTATCAGATGATAGATATACTTATTATTGATGACGTGCATGAATTTGCCGGTAAGGAGAAAACTCAGGATACTTTTTTCCATATCTTTAATCACATGCATCAATCAGGTAAGCAATTAATTCTTACTTCAGATAAGCCTCCGGTGGAACTGCAGGGATTGGAACAACGTTTATTGTCCAGGTTTAAATGGGGATTATCAGCAGATTTACAGGCTCCTGATTATGAGACAAGGATAGCAATTTTAAAACAAAAGACTTATAATGACGGCATTGAGCTACCCGAAGAAGTAATAGAATATCTCGCAACGCAAATAACAGATAATATAAGAGAACTTGAAGGAGCTTTGATTTCATTACTGGCACAATCAACCTTAAACAGGAAAGAAATTACACTTGAGCTTGCTAAAGAGATGATTGATAAGTTGATTAAAAATACCAAGCGCGAAGTATCAATTGACTACATTCAGAAAGTAGTGTGTAATTATTTTGATATTGGTATTGATGCTGTACAGTCTAAAACACGCAAAAGAGAAATAGTTCAGGCCCGGCAGGTTGCAATGTTTTTTTCAAAAAGCCTTACTAAATCCTCATTGGCTACAATTGGCTCCCAGATAGGTGGTAAGGACCACGCTACAGTACTACATGCATGCAAAACTGTTAATAACCTGTATGATACTGATAAGCATTTTAAAAGTCAGATTGAAGACATCGAGAAAAAACTGAAATTCTAAATTCTACTGCAAGAGGTTTCCTGCTGAATGACTATCAGCAGCGCGCGTTACACTGCCGTTAAACACGCGCTATACAAAATTTTCATAAAACATAAAATCTTTTTTTATATTCTTGATAGCCCCTTATCTCATGATTGCAAATACCTATAAAACAATAGCTGATAAAACAGAAGGAATATATAAAAGCAAAGGCAGTAAATTCCTGGCATTTGGCTATCCGGTTTCTTCTGAAGATGAAATAAATAAAATAATATCTGAGTTAAAGAAAAAGCATCACGCGGCAAGACATCATTGTTATGCATACAGGATAGGAGATAATAAATACCGGATGAATGATGATGGTGAACCATCAAATACGGCAGGAAGACCAATATACAGCCAAATTCTTTCTAATGATTTAACAAATATATTAATTGTTGTTGTTCGTTATTTTGGCGGTATTTTATTAGGTACGGGCGGATTAATAACCTCATACAAATCCGCAGCCATTAATATGCTGCAAAATGCTAAGATAATCAGTAAAACTATTTATAAATTATACAAAATAGATTTTGATTATACTGTAATGGATAAAATATTTAAAATTATCAAAGAAGAAAATCTCGAACAAGTAGATAAAAGTCTGGATATACATTGTTTCGTGGTTACTAAAATTGACATAAGCAAGGAGAAAATGATAATTTCACGATTTGAACAACTAAAAAACGTGAGTACTACACTCCTTGAAACCATATAATAAAATATTTACAACCTGCTTTTTTGTCTGCCATACAAAAAATTAAGCAAAACCTGTCTACTGTCAGGGTTTCCTTCCCACAAGGCATTTATTTTGTCTCGCCACATACGAGACAACTTACTTTTTTGTCTGCCACACAAAAAAGTAAGCAAAAAAAGTCACCGCTGCTGATAAATTTTCTAAATTCTACAGAAAATTTGATTTCGTGCGCATTCCAAACTCGCCACGCCATAGGCGTGTCTCAAACAGGAATGCTTAAGGTCCATCGCACACAAATTTTCTTTGAATTTTTACGCAAATTTCTCAAAGGCGGAATATTTTCAATATAAACCCGGCATTCAAAAAATTTGGAGAATAAATCTTTGTGAAGACTCTTAGCGAAGGCCCTCGAGGACAAAGAAATAAATTATTATTTTATTATTTACTTTTCTCATCAAGGAAAAGTTTTCAATTTATATTAACAATTATTTACTTGGAAATATTTCTTCCATATATTTGCTGCATAAAAATTAGGCAAACTTTTTAACTGATGAAGAATAAAAGCCTGGTATCTATAAATGATTACACTAAAGAAGAATATATAGAGATTTTAGACTTAGCTGAGAAATTTGAAGATAATCCGGTACAAAATCTACTTAAAGGTAAAGTTGTTGCCACTCTTTTTTTTGAACCCTCTACAAGAACCCGTCTTAGTTTTGAAAGTGCAGTTAGCAGGCTTGGAGGCCACATAATAGGCTTCAGTGATACAGGAACATCCAGCGTAACCAAGGGTGAGACTTTATATGATACAATAAAAATTGTAAGCAATTATTGCGACTTAATAGTAATGCGGCATCCACTAGAAGGAAGCGCGCGTTTTGCCAGTGAAATTACAGATATACCTGTAATAAATGCAGGAGACGGGGCCAATCAACATCCGACTCAGACATTACTCGATTTATATTCAATTAGAAAAACTCAGGGCACCTTAGATGATTTAAATATTTTTATGGTAGGTGATTTGAAATATGGCCGTACAGTTCATTCACTTCTTATGGCCATGTCACAATTTAAGACTTCATTCAATTTTATTTCACCTGATGAACTTAAAATGCCTGAAGAATATAAACTATTTCTGGAAAATATCGGGATTAAGTATTATGAACATAAAGATTTTACGGATATTGTTTCAAAGGCTGATATCATGTATATGACAAGGGTTCAGAAAGAGAGATTTTCTGATCCTATTGAGTATGAGAGGACCAAGAATGCTTATGTTTTAAAAAATGAATTGTTAAGCGGCACAAAAAAGAATTTGAAAGTGTTACATCCGTTGCCACGCGTAAGTGAGATTGAGCAGGAAGTTGATAAAAGTCCTAAAGCATATTATTTTACACAGGCTTTAAATGGCGTTTTTATCCGACAAGCAATTATTACTTCCATTTTAGGTTTGAAATAAAATTTAATTAGACCACAGGATGAAAGATAAAATTTTAGAAGTAAGGGCCATAAAAGACGGTACTGTAATTGATCATATACCAGCAACCAGCCTGTTTAAGGTAATTTCAATATTAAATCTTGACACTATAAATAAAAAAATAACTTTTGGCACCAATTTGGAAAGCAAGAAACTTGGACTAAAAGCTATTATTAAACTTTCAGAGATTTTTTTTCTTGATAAGGACATAAACAAAATTGCTCTTGTTGCACCCGAAGCTAAACTGAACATAATAAAGAACTACAAAGTAGTAGAAAAAAAAGTGGTTGAAGTTCCGGATGCTATAATAAGCATAGTCAAATGCATGAACCCTCAATGTATTACTAATGAGGAAAATATAACTACCAGGTTTAAAGTTGTTTCAAAAAAACCTGTAAAGCTGAAATGTTATTATTGCGAAAAAATTACAGATCAGGAACAAGCGGTAATAATCTGAAATTTTTATCTTAGCCTTTCGCAGGAACGCACTAATGCCTCATCTCTTCTTATACCCTTTAAAGATAATAGCGTAAGGATAGCAGATATTATAGGAAATACTATTGCTATTTTAAATGTATGATTTAAAATATCTAATCTTTTGCGCATTACTGTATAGTAAAAATAAATCAATACAACCAATCCAATCAGTAATATCATATTATAGATACAAAATCTCATCTGAAGGTTTCTGTTATTGTATAGAAAGATATTAATAAAGCTGATTAAGGCTATAACACATGTTAGAATTGTAACAGGAAAAGTTGAAAAGATAATTTTAGCATTTTCCGCACTATAGCTTTTTAAGCCATAATTATGGTATATTACTATTTCGCCTCCCTTAATAGCAATTTCTGCAACCGGCAATACTATTATGAATATCATTAATACGCTAACAGAAAGAAGATAAACTGATTGTGCTCTTTGTATCATAATTTATATATCTTATTATAATCATTGATCACAACAAAAATACAGCTTTTAATTAAAACAAGAAGTAAGAATCCCCGGATTTTATTAAACTGAGTTACTAACATATGTTAATTAGTTACATTGCAACATTTTAAATTTTTAAATAGTTTTGAGCTCGCATGTTTCAATTATAGTAATTAACAATGCCGGATTAATAGAATGAAACAACTTTTAAAGAAAGTCCAATGAACTGCGTTAAAATGAAATTATGAATAATAATGAAATTAAAGCTCTTATTTCACTTCTGGATGATCCTGATGCAGAAGTAGTAAATGAAGTTACAGATAACCTTACTAAAAAAGGTCCTAATATTATTCCTGAACTTGAAAAAGCATGGGATACTACATATAATGAAGTTTTACAGGAAAGATTAGAAAATGTAATTCATAATATTCAATTATACTTTACAGGAGAAAATCTTAAAAGATGGATTAGGGACGGGGCTGAAAACATATTGGAAGGTGCTTTTTATATCGCTCAATGCCAGTTTCCTGATATTAGTATTAACGGGATAAATGATGAAATTGACAAAATTCATAAAGATGTCTGGCTGGAGATTAACAACAATCTCACTGCTTTTGAAAAAGTAAAAATATTGAATTATTTTATGTTTGATATTTACAATTATTCTATTAACACAATAAAAACTTATTCCCCTCAAAATTATTATATTAATCAGGTCATAAAAACAAAAAAGGGGAGTCCGGTTACACTATCAATTATATATCTTGCAGTTTCACGTAAGCTTGAATTACCTATTTCCGGATTATACTGTAGTAAAAATCTGGTACTTTCCTATAAGGATGAACATGCTATTAATGATGACGGCAATAAATTTAATGATATTTTATTTTATATTAATCCTAATGATAATTGTGCAATAATTGATAAACATGAAATAAATTCATTAATATCGGATCAGTTGATTGAAAATGAAGTGGCGAATAAAATAACCTGTTCAAATATTGATATTCTAATACGTCTAACGCAAAATTTGATTCATGCTTATAAGATGTCAGGCTCAAATGATACAGCTGTAAAGTTTATGGAACTGCTTAAAATTTTAGAACAGGGGCTAAAATGATTTATTTTGCATAACTCACAGCTCTTGTTTCTCTAATTACCGTTATCTTAACCTGGCCCGGGTACGTCATTTCATCCTGAATTTTTTTCGCTATTTCATTAGAAATATTGTTGGCTTCTTCATCAGAGATTTTTTCACTTCCAACAATAACTCTTAGTTCCCGGCCTGCCTGTATAGCATATGTTTTCAATACACCAGGATAAGAAAGAGCCAAAGCTTCAAGATCTTTAAGACGTTTAATATATGATTCCACGACTTCTCTCCTGGCTCCGGGACGGGCACCTGAGATGGCGTCACATACCTGTACTACAGGAGAAATGAGACTTGTCATTTCAACCTCATTATGATGTGCACCAATGGCATTGCATACTTCCGGCTTTTCCTTATATTTTTCGGCTAGCTGCATGCCATGAATTGCATGGGGTATTTCAGGATCATCATCAGGCACTTTTCCAATATCATGCAGTAATCCTGCTCTTTTGGCAATTTTTGAATTCAAACCAAGCTCTGTTGCCATTACAGCACTCAGGTTTGCAACTTCCCTTGAATGCTGCAAAAGATTCTGACCGTATGATGAACGATATTTCATTTTCCCAATCAGACGTATTAGTTCAGAATGCAGCCCATGAATACCAAAATCTATCACGGTTCTTTTCCCAATTTCAATAATCTCTTCATTAACCTGTTTCTGTGTTTTAGTTACAATCTCCTCGATGCGCGCAGGATGAATTCTGCCATCAGTCACTAATTGATGCAAAGCCAATCTTGCTACTTCTCTTCTAATAGGATCAAAAGATGAGAGCACAATTGCTTCAGGAGTATCATCAACAACTATTTCAACTCCGGTAGCAGCTTCTAAAGCACGGATATTTCTCCCTTCCCTGCCGATAATTCTGCCTTTTATTTCATCGCTTTCTATATTGAAAACTGTCACTGAATTTTCAATAGCAGTTTCTGATGAAATACGTTGAATGGTTTCAATAATGATTTTTTTAGCATCCTGGGAGGCAGTCATTTTTGCTTCATCCATAATCTCATTTATATATGACATAGCTTCAGATTTGGATTCTTCCTTAAGAGATTCAGTTAGTTCATTTTTGGCTTCTTCAGCAGACAATCCGGAGATTGCTTCCAATTGCTGAACTTGCTGCTTGTGCATTTTTCCTAGTTCTTCGCTTTTCTTATCTACAAGTGATATTTGAACATTAAGGTTTTCTTTAATTGCATCTAAATCATTCCTTATACGCTGATTTTCTTCTATCTTTTGAGACAAAATTGCATCTTTTTGCTTAAATTTTGATTCTGCATCAATCAGCCTGCTGTTTCTTTCACCTATATATTTTTCATGTTCGGACCTTAACTGTAGAAATTTTTCTTTTGCCTGTAAAATCTTATCTTTCTTAATTACTTCAGCCTCTGATTCAGCGTCGGCAATAATGTCAGTCCTTTTTCTTTTAAAAGCAGCATTCCATAGAAAATAAGAAACTACACTGCCTGCAATGAATGTGGATATGCTAAAAACTGCAATTTTCCCAGTACATGCAGCATCAGTTATAATCAACATTATATTCATATTCAATAATTTTTAATTTCAATAAAAAACCCGCATTAATTTCTCCACGTTATTAAAACCCCAAATATACATGGGTGGAGTCGCCATTTTATTTTGAGGTTCCATTGTCTTCCGGAGAAGAATCCCAATAAATTGAGATTATGGCCTGCTCTTGATAAACTGAGCTAAACTCCAATTTGAATAATGTTGAGTTTCATAAACTGAAGAAGAAACTATGCGGGTCAATTCTTAAAAATATTTTAAAGAACGTATATCACCCTCCTTTTAGATATTCATCAAGCTCTTCACTTAATTCTTTTATGTTGTCTTCCAATGGAGAATAGAAAAATTTCTGATCATACTCAATAACCTTTGTTACAAACTGCAGAGCTGCCATTGCAAGGAAATCCTGAGTGTCCTTATCTGTATATTTCTGCCTGTATTGTATAACCTTATCGTTAATCATCTTAGCTGCCTTCCTTATTTTTTCCTCATCATTTCTGTCAATTTTCAATGGATAGTACCTATCAGCTACATTTACTTTTATAGATAATTTATCCTCCATTATATTTTGTAAAGTATTTATCTATTTAAAAGAGCAATACATTTATCAATCTCCCGCACAATTCTGTTCACTTTTATCTTTGCATCATGTGTACTTTCATCAGATGATGCAATGACTTTTGCTAATTTTAAATTGTCAAATTTAAGTTCTGTATCAGTTATTTTATTTTCTAAATGAGTAATCTTATCTGTTAATTCTTTAGTTTTTGTGTTTAGCTGGAGATTTATTTGTTTTTGTTCTTCATATAAAGATATAATTGATTTTATCTTAACTCGCAATCCACTTAGTATTTCATCATTTTTACTCTCCATCTAACCACAAAATAATATTTTATTATATAAACAAAGATAGAAATTAATTCATTTATTATTAATAAAACAATAATTAAAATTTTTAGTTTTACAGATATTCAATTTATTGAATATTTATTTTTTTTTTGTAACTTAAATATATGCAATATTCGCAATTATCTTCATACTTGTTAATACTTATATCATTATTAAGCAGATACAATAATTCATCTGGTCAGACACTTATGGAACCTTATGATTTCCATCCTCCATTAGGCATTCCAATGTATCTTTCCGGGAATTTTGGAGAATTAAGGTCGAATCATTTTCACCACGGAATTGATATAAAAACACAGCAGGTAACAGGTAAAAAAGTATATTCAGTTTATGATGGTTATTTGTCCAGGATTAAAATTAAAAGCGGCGGTTACGGTAAATCTTTGTATATAACGCATACAAACGGTTATGTATCTGTATACGGACATTTAAATAAATTTATGCCTGAAATTGAAAACTATGTGAAAAAAATTCAATACGAAAGAAAAAGTTTTGAAGTTGATTTATATCCTCATAAAGACGAATTTCCTGTCAAAAAAGGGCAGGTGATTGCTCTTTCAGGGAATACCGGAAGATCCGGAGGACCTCATCTGCACTTTGAAATTCGTGATTCAAAAGATCAACAACCTTTAAATGTTCTTAAATTCAATTTTGATATACAGGATAATATAGATCCTAAAATATATAACGTCGCAATATACCCCATTGATAATAATAGCACTATAGATAGTAAAAATCAAAAGCTTATTGTCGAAGCTGAAAGGATTAATAATCATTATAGTATTAAAACCGATAAGATCATAAATGTATACGGAAAAATCGGATTTGGCGTGGAAGTATCTGATTACCTGGATGGTTCAAATAACAAATGTGGCATATATTCAATTGATTTATTTATTAATGATACATTGATTTATACCTGTCAGTTAGACAGATTATCTTTCGATGAATCAAGATACATAAATAGTCATATTGACTACGAAGAGAAAATAAAAAATAACAAAAAAATTCATAAATTATTTCTTGAACCTAACAATAAGCTGAGTATTTATAAAAATCTTAAAAACAGGGGCGTTTATAGATTTATGAATGATGCCATAAATAGAATAAAAATCTTCATAAAAGATGTTAATCAGAATACGTCAGTGCTGACTTTTTTAGTAATTACGAATAGTCAAAATATCCCGGATAATACGGCAAATATTAATCCCAACTTTATTAAG
Source organism: uncultured Bacteroidales bacterium (assembly GCA_965602045.1). GTDB lineage: Bacteria > Bacteroidota > Bacteroidia > Bacteroidales > UBA10428. The sequence continues at coordinate 23,739 of CBFCXR010000016.1, forward strand.
ACTTTCAATTATTTTTCCCCAAATAAATATGAAAATGATGAAGTAAAAGTTATTTTGCCTAAAGATGCCCTTTACGATAATATAAATTTTAAATATTCCAGTATAACAAATGATACAATGGAATACTCTGATATTCATTGTATACATGATGAATTTACCGCTTTGCATAAAAACTATACTTTATCTATAAAGGCAAAAAACTTGTCTGAAGATTTATATCAAAAAGCTTTAATCGTTTTTATAGACAAGGACTCCAACATAATAAGTCAGGGTGGTGAATGGCAGGATGGTTTTGTTATTGCTAAAACGGGTACTTTTGGAAATTTTAAGATATTAATTGACACGATTACTCCTGAAATTTCTCCTCTTAATATTAACAATAATGAGAAAAGCAATATTGCATTTTCAGTAACGGATAATATGTCAGGAATTAAGACTTACAACGGATATATTGATAAGGAATGGGCTTTATTTGAATTTGATGCCAAAAGCAATACACTGAGATATTATTTTGATAAAAACAGAATTTCAACAGGAAATAATCATCATCTTGAATTATTTGTTACTGACTTCAAAGACAATATTGGGAAATATAGTGGAACATTTTATTATTAATAATTACATACAATAATGCTGTCATATAATGCAATAGGAGTAATGTCAGGAACAAGTCAGGATGGCCTTGATATCGCACTCTGCAAATTTTCAAAAAAGAATAAAATATGGAATTACTCTGTAATTAAAGCCAAAACAGTCGCATTCCCTGCGGATTGGTTAAAAAAAATAAACAATATTAATAAATTATCAAGCTATGAATTTCTGAAACTTCATAATAACTTCGGTTCCTATATAGGCAACTGCATTAATACATTTTTAAGTGATATAAAAGCGAGGGTTGATCTTATTGCTTCGCATGGTCACACTGTATTTCACAGACCTGCTGAAAAACTTACTTTCCAGTTAGGAAGTGGTGCTGAAATAGCTGCGAAATGCGCAACTACAACGGTCTCTGATTTCAGATCACTTGATATTGCCTTGAATGGACAAGGTGCTCCCCTTGTACCTGTAGGGGATGATATATTATTCGGGGAATATGGCTCCTGCCTTAATTTAGGAGGTTTTGCAAATATATCATACAGGAAGGGGAATGATAGATTCGCTTACGATATTTGTCCTGTAAATATTATTATCAATAATCTGGCAGGTAAATTAAACTATAAACTTGACAGGGATGGCAGTATCGCCAGCAAAGGAGAAATTAACTATCCTCTACTGGAGCAATTAAACGGGATTAACTACTACAGGAAAGCAACACCAAAATCATTAAGCAGGGAATGGTTACAGGAAGAATTCCTGCCGGTTGTCAATAAACATAAAGTACCTGTTGAGAACAAGATGCGTACGATCTATGAACATATTATAAACCAGATTACAAACAATGTAAACCTGATAGATAAAGGTAATATTTTAATAACAGGTGGAGGGGCTTTTAATAAATTCCTGCTAAAGCTTTTAAATGAAAACTGTGAGCATGAAATAATTATACCTGATAAACAAATTGTAAAATATAAAGAAGCATTAATATTTGCGTTTTTAGGTGTATTAAGACTCAGAAAAGAAGCTAACTGCCTGTCCAGTGTTACAGGTGCTGAATCAGATACATGCACAGGAACGGTTTATTACTATTAAAACTAATACTGTTGCAATGAACAGGTTTAGGTTTTAAGTGTTAATCATATACTTAGTGAATAAAATTTAATTTGATAGGTATGAAACTAAAATTTCTTGTAATAATTGTTTTTTCAATTGCCATTTCAGAAATGAGATTACACTCCTGTACCAATTTTATTATTTCAAAAGGAGCGACTACTGACAGTTCAACAATGATAACTTATTCTGCAGATTCACACGTATTATATGGTGAACTGTACTTAAGACCTGCCAGGGATTATCCCCGGGGAACAATGCTGGATATTTACGAGTGGGATACTGGAAAGTATCTTGGAAAAATAAAGCAGGTAACACATACTTATTCTGTTGTTGGCAATATAAATGAACACCAGGTAGCTATAGGTGAAACGACATATACAGGGAGAGAGGAATTACAGGATACTACTGCTATATTGGATTATGGCAATTTGATGTATATCACTCTTCAAAGGGTAAAAACAGCCCGGGAAGCAATAATATTAATGGGTGATTTGCTTTCAGAATACGGATATTATAGTACTGGAGAGTCATTATCAATTTCCGATCCTGAAGAAGTATGGATAATGGAACTTATTGGAAAAGGAGTTGATAATAAGGGTGCCGTATGGGTGGCAAGAAGGATCCCTGACGGCTATATAAGCGGGCATGCAAACCAGGCCAGAATTTCCACATTTCCGCTTGATGATGCTGAAAACTGCTTGTATTCAAAAGATGTCATATCGTTTGCCAGGGAAAAAGGATATTTTAGTGGCAAGGATGAAGAATTTAGTTTCTGCGATGCCTATGCACCATTAGATTTTATTGGTGCACGAATTTGCGAAGCCCGCGTATGGTCAGCTTTCAGAAGAGTTGCAGATGGAATGGAAAAATATATCGATTATGCTATGGGTGAAAACCTTAGTAATAGAATGCCGCTCTGGATTAAACCAAGTCAAAAGCTATCAGTTTATGACGTTATGGAACTTATGCGCGATTATTTTCAGGACACTCCCATGGACATGACAAAAGATATTGGCGCTGGCCCTTATCAGTGTATTACCCGCTGGCGTCCACTGTTTTGGGATATCGACAGCATTAGCTATTTTAATGAAAGAGCAACCTCTACCCAGCAGACAGGCTTTTCTTTTGTTACACAATCACGATCCTATCTGCCGGATCATATTGGAGGCATATTATGGTTTGGAGTTGATGATACATACAGTACGGTGTATTCTCCAATGTACTGCGGAATAACCAAAGTCCCTGAATCATATGCAGAAGGTAATGGCTCTATGATGGATTATAGCGAAGATGCGGCATTCTGGGTATTTAACCAGGTATCGAATTTCGCTTATACAAGATATAACCTGATGATACCGGAAATACGTGAAAAACAAAGTAAGCTGGAGCATTATTATATATCAAGGACAAGTGAAATTGATAAAAAGGCAGTTGAACTTAATAAGGAGGATAAAAACCTGTCTGTTGAATATATCACGGATTTCTCGGTAAATACCGGTAACTCAACAGTTGAAGAATGGAAAAAACTTTACAGGTATTTATTTGCCAAATATCTTGACGGGAATATTAAGGAAAAAGTTGATGGCCGGAAAAATCCGAAATTAGAGCAACCCGGTTACAGTGAAGAATGGTATAGAATGCTAATTAAGGAGACCGGAGATAAATTCAAAATTCAGGGAGGGAATATACATTAAATATCTGACGAAAATTATCTGTTTTAAAAAATAATTCAATATTTATTTCTACTGTCTGAAAAATATTTGTAGTTTTGCGACCTGAATTTTTAAAGAAGAGAAATATAACTTTGAGAAGATGGATTCATTAAAAGCTGCTGAAGCTAATTTTATCAGGAAAAGGGAAGAGGAATTCCCGAATTTCTCATCAGGTGATACCGTTACTGTATATTATAAAATAAAGGAAGGTAGTAAAGAGCGTGTACAGCCATTCAGAGGAGTAGTTTTGCAAAGAAAAGGCGAAGGTATTACTGCAACTTTTACCATCAGAAAAATGTCAGGTAACATAGGTGTTGAAAGAATATTTCCTATTGAATCCCCTTTTATAGACAAAATAGAAATAAATAAACGAGGGAGAGTTAGAAGAGCCAGGATTTTCTATCTGAGAAAACTTACCGGCAAAAAAGCCAGAATACAGGAAAAAAGATTCTAATCTAATACTTATAATATATACAGGCTGTCTTACAAAGGCAGCCTTTTTTT